>DASZJS010000335.1:0-5381 GCA_035947935.1 Gemmata sp.
CGCTCCGCTTCAATTGCTCCAGCAGCGATTCAAGGGCAGTCACATCCATTCCCCGTTCATCCATCGGCACCGTCAGCACGCGCGCACCATGTGTCTGAAGCAGACTGTGATAAACGAAGTAGGAGGGTGCTTCGGTGATCACGATGTCGCCCGGATTGAAAAGGATTTCCCCAAGCAGATAAAGCAACTGTTGCGATCCGGTGGTGATGCACACATCGGCCGGGGTGAGATTCAGATCGGTGGGTTTCACACCATCGGCAGCGCAGAGACGATCGAGTACCTGTTTGCGAAGGGTGGGCATCCCTTGAGTCGAGCCATACTGAAGAGCTGCACGAGCAACCACCGGATCGGCCATGATCTCTGCAACGGCTGTCTCGATCTCGACGGCGGGCAACGATTCCTCATCGACCAGTCCCGCGGCAAAGGAAATCAGCTCTGGGTTTTCCAGTGCCTTCTGGACGTAGTAGCTGATGGGGGAATCCGCAGTTCGACAGGATTTGTCGGATCGGGAGAGTGGAGCCGGTGGCATTGGCGTTCCTTTCTTGCGTTTGGGTGAAACGCACAAAGCCCCGGAGGGTTACTCCGGGGCCGACAGGGTTCAGAGGCAGGTCGGATCCGGAGTTAAGGTGCGGTTGCGTGCGCAACGAGAATAAGAATAGCCGCAAGGGTAGCGCTATTGGCTACGACCACCACTGGGGCAGTCACGGGAAGCCGGATTGCAGTAACAGTCGCCATCGTTGCGCCTCACACAGACTTTTCTACATCAGATTCTTACTGTACGGAAGCAAAGAGGACAAGGAGAAAACCGCTATACTTGATGCGAGCAGACAATTCTGACACAAGCCCGAAGCGCCAGCGAGGGACAGCTTTTCCCTCGCTGGCGCTTCGGGCTTGTGTTAGAAAAAACCTCGCGAAGTATAGACACTGGGGACACCCACATGGCGTGCGTGAGCGCCATCAAGCTGTAATTGATGCGGAAAACTCGGAAGTATCTCCAAATGTCAGGGTTGCTGCCGTGTTGCCACTCTCGACCACTATAGCCGTGGCCGAGATGACCCGACCAGAAAAACCGGCCAACCGCAGTGCCGCTGCGAACGAGGCGTTCCCACTCGCGTCTGTGGTCACCGTCGTATAGCCCAGGTAGACCTGACCCGGACCGTGGCCACTGGGGTCGGCTGTAACACTCGCGAAGAACTCGACTCGGTATGTCGTGTTCGCCACGCCGTTAAGCGTCCCCGAAACGACGACATCGCCGCCCGCCAATGTGGCGGCCCCGAGTACGGGATAGTTCTGGAAGTCGTTGGGGCCGGAGACACCTTCACCCGGATGATTAGCAGTCACTCCATTATCGGCCAGATCGATACCCAGTCCCCCGTTACCGAAGATGCTGTTGCCCAGCACAGCATTGCCGATTGCCAGGTCACTCGTCGATGATCCGATGATTACGCCCTGATTGGTGTTGCCGGCAATAATGTTGCCTGCATGTGCGGCTGTCCCACCGATCAGGTTGTTGGAGGCGGTGAGGTCGATCTCGATGCCAACGCCATTCGCCAGCGCCTGACCCGCGATGCCGACACCAATTCGGTTACCTTGCACCACGTTGTTGGCTGTGTTTGCGTTCGTAATGAACACACCCAAGCTCGAATTGCCAGAGACAATGTTGCCGGTGCCGGGTGCCGTCCCGCCAATCTGGTTGTGGTTAGCACCGCCCTCAATCGTGATACCGATACTGTTGGCTATAGTGGCAGTCCCCGCTAGATTAGTGCCGATCTTGTTGCCTTGGACTACATTGCCGGTCGAACCACTGCCAGCAATATCGATCCCGGACTCGAAGGGACTGTCGTTCCCGGAGATCACATTACCGGCTCCGACTCCACCAATCAGGTTGCCGGCTGAATCGATGATTTCCAGCCCGCTGAGAGTGTTCATGGGGCCAGCCGTTGTACCGGCAGCGTTTGTGCCCAGGAAGTTGGATTGCACCACATTGCCCGATGCGTCGTCTATTTCCACGTTGGCAACGAAATTGGCCGAGACGACATTTCGCTGTGCTGCCGATGGTCCGCCGATCCGGTTACCCGAGGCTCCACCTTCGATCGCTATTCCGAAGCCGTTCGAGGCAAGCACTCCAGAGGCGGTCAAGCCGATGGTGTTCTTCAGGATGATATTGCCCGTCGTCCCTGTCCCAATCACCTGAACGCCGTTGCCGAGAGTCACTCCCTCGCCGTTGTTGCCGATATCGTTGCCTGAGATCACGTTCTTGGTCGCGCCGTCCGCAACCATGATACCCTGGCCGGGATTGCCGATATTGCCACCCGCACGGGAGATGCCAACCAGATTCGAGCTAACCAAGGTGTGCGAGGCGCCATCGAGCAGCACACCCGCCACCGACTGGAACCCGATGACGTTACCCACGATAGAGTCACTCGAAGCGCCATCCTGCACCGCAATGCCATTAGCCCCGTTGGCTTCCCTGGCGGCCCCATTGCTACCGACACCGATCAGATTGTTTTCCACCATGTTGCCGATCGTAGCCACGCCATCGATGAGGACGCCATCGAGGCCATTGCCCGAGATCACGTTCTCTGAGGTTATTGTCGGTCCACCGATCGCATTGCCAGTGGCAGCCAGGCCAATGTAGACACCCGCGACACCGTTGTTATCGAGGTTGCCCTGGCTATCGAGGCCGATGATATTACTGACGATGTTATTGCCGGTAGTGCCAGCATTCAGAAGCATCACACCGTAAGTGTGGTTGGCAGCTATGACATTGCCTATGATCCTGTTGACGGATGCTCCTGCCAGGACGGCAACTCCCACGGCGGTAACATCTGCCCCACCCGTGCCATCAGTTCCCGTGCCGATCCGATTTTGCTTGATGACATTGCCACTAGTGCCTGTCCCAGACAACTCCACTCCGTAGCCAGAGTTTCCCGAAATGGTGCTCGTCTCGATGAGATTACTCTGGGCGAGCTGCGACAGCAGTACGCCGCCAGCTCCGTTCCCAAGAGCACTGTTCGTGGGTTCGATGCCGATGTCGCAGCGACTGACAACATTGCCAGTGCCACTCTTGATGTCGATCCCGAACTGTCCAAAACCGACGATGGACAGCGAGTCCACAACGCAATCACTGGCCGAGAGCAATAGTCCCTGGGAAGACGAACCTGCGAGATTACCATCCAGTTCGATGAGTGGGGCACCGGAGAAACCAGGCTCGGTTGCTCCGCGGATGAAAACCGTTCCTGTCACCGTCGGCAGGGCTGACGTCGGGGAGATGACGTGTATGCTCGGCCCACCAACATTGGGGATGTTGAAGGAGATCGTGTCGGATCCGGCATTAGCGTTGGCATTGAGGATGGCTTGGCGGAGTGAGCCGGCACCGCTGTTGTTGGTGTTCGTCACTGTGAAAGTGGCAGGTGCAAGGCGATCCTCCAACATTTCGAGGCGCGGTCGCACAGCGGGATAGCCACGTGCCCTGCTTCTGATCGCCCTACGAACGAGTTTGGACACGAGCGAGCGCATGTAATCCTCAAGCTGAAATGATTTGGGTGTTGGCGAAGAGCCGTCGGTGCCTTCTCACATCAGAATGAGTGAGAACAAAGGAGTGTTGATTGAGTCTATCCCCCGGATAACCAAATTGCACGAGGAAACGCAGACTGGGGGCGAGCTGCCGACGGTAGAGTTGACGTAACCGCTATAGGTGGAACCTTTGGCGGCGTTCAGTCTTTCCATGAATCGTCAGAAAATTCGAATATATTTTGCAGGATCTAATTTGATCACATGGCCGGGCGCATAGATCAAACGACATGAATATTATTTTTCATCCACAGATGGGCAGCGAGACGTGGAGGTGCGAATGGGAAATGATCAATCGGTCTGCGGGTGGAGTGATAACACCCCATCGCTCACGCTCTGGGTTCGCCAAGACACGGAGACATTCCGCTGATTGGGCGAACCCAGAGCGTAAGCGACGGGGTGTTCGGTTGAGTGGGGTATTACTTCTTCTTCTTGAACACATCCACTTTCTTGTCCTTGTCTTTCAGTTCCAGGGCATCGTCCGTCAGCTTCGTGATGGTGATCGTTTCCTCGATCGTCTGGTCCCCGGCGGTTAGTTTGACGTTCAACTTGTCTTTGTCGAGCTTATACGTTCCGTTCAACTTCATGTCATCTTTGATGATGACCATCAATTTCCCGTCCTTGGTGAACTCGACTGTGGCCCCATTTGGAAGATCGCTCTCGGACTTGGTAACCTCCCAGATTCCGACGATCTTCTTGGCGTATTCATCGACATCCGCGGCCTGGGAAAACCCGGCCAGCTCGAACAGCACCAAACCCAGACCCAAAGCGAATAGCCGTTTCATCTCAAGTTCCTCTCATTGAGAGCCGAGCTGCGGCCGGCATCAGACAAGACCCGGCACCCGTTGAGTATGATGCTACGGATAGCGATCCAGGGGCATACGTGGACGGGCGATCAAAATGGGACTGCATCCGACATCTTCTCCGACCGCGAAGATGGAACCAGTACACCTGGGAGGCTTCGACCCACACTGCTGGTTATTTCTCCAGCGTGAACTCAGGCCGGCCGAACAAAAAAGACCCGCCGAAAAGGTCCGGCGAGTCCGAAGCGATCGGTGAGGCTTCTCAGTTGGGGCCCCCTCCCTTTTTGGCTGGCTCGGGTTTTGACTCTTTTCCTTTGGCCGCGATCTGCTGCCGCAGGTAGTCCAGGGCAGCCTTCAATTGCTTGTCCTTGGCCTCCGTCACTTCCAGAGTCATCTTTCCAGGTGAAGGAATGATCTCAAGATCCCGCATGCGAGTTTCGAGATCGTTCAATTCCTCGCGGGTCAGTTTGACCTCGTGGCCCTTGTCGGGCTTGACCCCCCAAACCTCGGACGGATCTCCCTTGGTAGCGAGTTTGTCGATGTTCCGCTCGCTCGGTGGGTAGTAGCGGGCGATCGTGAGCTTGATCTCGCCTCGAGTATCGTCGAACCCGATCACATCCTGCACGCTTCCTTTCCCATAGCTTCTCTCGCCCAGAATGACGGCTCTCTCGTGATCCTGGAGGCAGGCAGCGACAATCTCGCTGGCACTGGCACTATGTCCGTTTATCAGCACGACCACTTCAAAGCTCTTGTCGCCGGCCTTCTCGCCGCGATAAGTTCGCGGCCGACCCGCAGCACTCCCTTCCCGCGGTCGGACAGTCACGAGTTTCTCCTTGCCGACGAATATTTCACAGATGGCTGTTGCCGAGATCAGAAATCCACCAGGATTACCGCGGAGATCGAGGACCAGCCCGTTCATCCCCTTCTGTTTCAGATCCTCGATTGCGGCCTTCAGATCCCCGGCCGTACACTGGGTGAATTGAGTGAGCCTGACGTAGCCGATCT
>DASZJS010000336.1:0-11744 GCA_035947935.1 Gemmata sp.
ATTTTCCGGGCGATAATGGGTGGGACTTGTTGCCGTCCCAAACAATCCCGGTTCATCATGGGAAAGATTGAACGGCAAGTTCAACCTCTCTTTTGTCGACCTGGCGGACAGTTGCTGTTTGGGATTGAGTGCCCGGTAGAGCACGTGGAGCAACCAAAACAACTCAACTGCTTCGCCTCCATTAGTGAATCGACCCGAACATCTCCCAAGCTTACCTGTTTCTTGCCCCCGTAGCCCAGAGGAACGGAATTGCCGTCCCATCCAGACAGAGCCCCGATAAACAGAACACTCAGTCTTGTCGCCAGTTCCGCACCGGACGGACTCGTGGGGACGTATAATTTCGGTGGCAGGGACGCCAGCGACGCTGAACAGGGACTATGTTTGCATAGCCCGGGATCCCACCCAGACGCCGCCCGCCATGACGCGACATCATTAGCGCAGACCTTGATCCGTTGTGCCACTTAATTTGATGGCACGATCCCGGGCTTGAATAATCCGCTGTCGTGAGGGCGTCACGTGACTCCGGACAGGCTTGCTACCCACCTCAATATCAACCGCTACGGCGAGTTTCATCTCACCGATGCGATTCGACCTGGTCCAACTCTTTCCGTCCGGCCGCGAGAAGGCTATCGCATTGAGGTGTTCCGCGATCGGCGGGCGAAACTGCGGCTGCCGATGCTTTCGGCGGCGGTTTCCGCCGAACAACTCTTCGATACATTCCTCGCGTTGATCGCTCCTCTTGGCGATGAGGTTCACGTCGTTCTGGAAAGCAGCCACGGAGCAAAATCCGACCATCACACCGATCTTCGTCGGGATGAGATCGACCTGCCGGTTCTGGCCAGCCATTTCTGTGAGTTTGAAAACCTGCTCACCCACGATGGCTGCACGGGAGTAGCGGTATTGGCGGTTGGTCGGCCGATCGAAGTACAATTCGACGAACACAAGCTCTTTCACATTTACGCCCCGAACCTGACCCCGTTTCGGCGAGCGTTGCATCGGATTGGCATCCGGCGGCGTCGAATGCTTCCCTTGATTTCCGAAGCGGAACATCTCCACCACACATCGGACGATTTTGCTGTCGAGTTCCGACAACTGGCTATGCGATTGGGTGTTGGCGACTTCGACAGGGTTTTCAGCGACGAAAATTGGTGAATTGGTCCATAGTTCTTGGTCCTTGGTCAATGGTCCTTGGTGAAACTCGCGTTGATTGCTCGGTTCTTATCTGAATGGAATCAGGCAACACGTAAAACCAAGGACTATGCACCAAGGACCATCGACCATCACGGTAACGGAATATCCTTGAACTCGAATGTCACCTCATGGACGACGGACAACCACTCATTGACCAGCATCTTGACCGGTGGTCCGAGTTTGGCTGGCTGGCCTGTGCGGGGATCTTCCGGATTAAAGGGAATGGTTAACTGAACGGTGGTACCGTTATTATTGTTGAAGTTGTTCGCACCGTAGGTGTGATAGCGCTTTCCCGCACTGTCGAGCACTTCGATCTTTTGCCAGACGCTGTTCATCCAGTTGAAGTCCTCACCACCCCGGTCGGGATCGTTGACGCCGAGTTTCTTGATGGTCAATTCCAGTTGATAGTGCCCCTTGTTGTTAGCCACTTCCGTTAGCGAGCCAAACTCAATTTCCACGGTTCGACCCGTGAATGTTTTGTTTTTGACTTTGAGTGGATCGGAAACCACGATTTCCGGAATGGTCCCGGACAATAGGTTGATGCCAACTTTACCCTTGAGTATTTTGATCGTGGTCGCCGCCTTGTCGCCGCGGCTCAGGTTCACAGCTCCGTAAGTGTTGTGCCCACGAAAGACGCCGTTATTGTTGTAAAAATTCATCCGATTGTTTGGATCTTTCGGCGGGATGAGTGTTCCGCCAAACTCATCCGTCGCAGCGATCAAATCAACCTGTGTAATCCCCAACATGGGATTTTTCGGTTCGGACTGGATCTGAAAGTTCAGGTTCATGTATTCCTGTCGGACCTGGCCGCCACCGCGACGGTTAATGCCCGACAACTGCACGTTTTTGTTCGAGTTGATGTTGGTGGCAAGGAACCGGTATGGACCGGCATACGCAACGTATGGATTGGTTGACTCCTGATTGGATACCTGGATGGCATCGTCGTTGTAATCGTTAATTGCAACGCACCCAGCGGCAGTTGCAACCTTGTCCAACGCCTGCCAAAAAGGGACGTTATCGAACTCGAAGGTGTACTTGGACTCGGCTGGCCGTCCATTTTCCACATACTCGATCTTGTATCCGGTCTGCCGGGAAATCTCCGCCAGCACTTCCTTGGTGCTTTTGTTCTTGAGAGACAATTTGATGAATTTGGGTGTGACTAGTCGCTCGAAATCCATCTTCCGGACCATGACGAGCAGTCGTCGCTGCACTTCCGGGTTGTCGGTGGTACTGAGGGCTGCTCGCATGTTGGGGAGAACCTTCTCTCCCTTGGCGACGAGTTCCCGCCCAGCCTTCTCGCGGGTTCGGTAGTCGTCCGAGCCCAGATCCTTGATGAGCTGGTCGACAGCGGCGTCTGTTTTCTCTGCCACCGGTGGTGATGGCGTCCCCGGCGGGACTGGGAGGAAATTCTCCTTCGCACCAATTGCGGCATTTGCAATCAACAGCACGGTGATGGTCAAACCAGACGTGCAACGCATAGATGCCTCTGGGACGATTAGGAAGATCGCTCGGATCGGCACTCCAGGATGGGTTTTAGCCTACCAGCGGGTCGGAGTGATCTCAAGGGTTCAATTACTGCTCCGTTACCAGATTCCTCCCGGAATTGCTCAAGACATCCCTGGCGGCAAACCGGGACGGTAATGCCGGATGTGCGGATTGGGCTGTTGAATCTGCTTGCGACCATCCCGTTCATTCGATCCAGATTACCCGAAGTGCTTCGGGGTGGTCTGGATCAACGATCGCCAGCTTACCGTGGAACCGGCCGTTCAGCCACGCGCGAAGCATGTCGTCAGTCGCGATCTCAGCGTATGGGTAATTCCCCGGCGGCCAGCGGCCCGAATATCCATTCACAATAGGGACATTCGCCCGCATACCCGCCCACATCCCCATCACATCACCGTACACCCCAATGGAGACGTGACCTTTCGTATCGGTAAACACCGGGACCACATATCCCGCGTCCGCTCCCTGAAGTTGAACTGCCACCTGATCGGCGATGGTATAGAAATCCGTTTTCTCGAAACTCGGGGGATCGTAACCGGTCTGCTCGAAAATCAGCACTGCCGCGATTGGACCCAAAATCATCGTCCGAATCCACGGCCGGAGATGGACGGTGATGGCGTTCAACCAGACGATCGAACTCAAGAGTCCGGAGAGATACACCACAACGTAGACGCGCGTCACACAACGGATCGCCCCACCGCCCGGAATGTGTCGCACGTATTTCCAAAGCGATGGCCCGGCATCGAATGGTGTCATGGTTGCCAGGGCGCAGATCACCGCAGTCAGCAAGCCTGCCGCAGCAAGCGACAGTTCATCCGAGCGATTGGAGCGGCGAACGACGAGCAGATCCGCGCTGGCGGCGAGAAGCAAGGCATAAACGCCGAACCCACAAAACAGATAACTTTCGCCATGCACTGGCTGGCGGAAAGGCGCAGTCGTTTGCTCCCAGCGGCTGCCGGGGGGACCGGTGAACCAGGCAGATGGGGTCGGCATCAGTCCGAAGCACTCATCGTAAGTCCTGCTCATTCCCCAGTTGATGATGAGATAGGGCACGAATGCCACAACCAATGCCCCACCCCACCCACCGACAATTGCGATGACCCGATTCCTGTTCTCGCGCACAAACTGCCACAACTTCTTGATCGCCCCCGGCCGAACCGCAATCGCCAGCGGCAGGAACACCCCCAGACTGAGAACCAAAAACCATCCGGTGTACACACACACGATACACTGGAGAAACACGAAACAGAGCATGCGGTTCAGCGAGCGTGTCGCGGGGACGAGGGCAAAAGACCAGGCGTAGTACGCGGCAAGCGGCATCCAGAACCGTGGGATCATCTGCTGGTGTTTGATCTGATCGATGTGGGCGAGCGCGAATGCCCACAGATAACCGACCAGGATGGCAAGGATGTGAGACCCCCGCAGCCACCGAACTACCACGGCGAATGCGATGAAGTTCAGAGCATTGGAGAGAATTTGCCACCAATGATAGGCCAAATCGTATGGCAGAACGAGTCGCAACCCCCAGTACGCCGGGGCGATTCCCAGAAAATGCTCCGAATACCACAGGGTGTACCGTTCAGGAAAGAAACAGGGTGGGGAGAAGAGTGACCCGCAGTAGTCCGGGTTGGACACACACTGCCAAGTATGCTCCAGGATATAGTGATTGAGCATCCCATCGCCGCGTTCCGACTGCATGCGAGTGAATTGGGAATCGAAGCCCGGAGCAAAGGTCTGGTAGGTACCAAACGCGAGGACGGCAATATACACCGCGAGTTGTGCTGTGGATCGCATGAGATAATTGCTACGAACCGCCTACCTGGTTGGACATTCAGGCAGAACCGGGTATTGTCGTGTGGAGAATCATCCGGGAATCTTCCATCCACAAGGAGTAGCTGACGAAACATGCCGGAGCAACTCTCAGGCGTCATTGAACGGATTACATTCCACAACGAAGATAACGGGTACTGCGTACTCAAGGTGAGCGTCCGCGGACACCGCGATCCCGTTGCAGTGGTCGGTCATGCGCAGCAGGTGATTGCTGGGGAATACCTGACGGCAACGGGAACCTGGATGACCGACCGGACGCACGGACTCCAGTTCAAGGCCGATGAGATCAAAACCAACCCACCTCACACAGCCGAGGGGATTGCCAAGTATCTGGGGTCCGGCGTGGTCAAGGGAATTGGCCCACGTTATGCCAAACGGATTGTGGAAGTATTCGGAGAGAAGACGCTGGAAGTGATCGACCAATCGCCGACGTTTCTGACCCAGGTGAAGGGAATTGGTGCCAAGCTAATCGATAAGATCCGCAAGAGTTGGGAAGTGCAGCGGGAATCGCGGAAGATTCTGGTTTTTCTCCAATCGTATGGGATCGGCACCGCCCTTGCCGTGCGCATTTACCAGGAGTACGGCGACCGGGCCATCGAGATCATCAAGCACAATCCGTATCGACTCAGCACCGACATCTGGGGCATCGGATTTCACACTGCCGATCAGATTGCCTTGAACCTCGGCATTCCGCGCGACTCGGAATTCCGGGCACAGGCTGCCGTCCGACACGTCCTGAAAGAAGCCAGCAGCGATGGGCACGTTGGCTTTCCCGAGGAATTGCTCCGCGAGCGAGCGGTTGAGTTGACCGAGATACCACCTGACGGGATTACCAGCGCGATCGAGCAATTGCGGATCATCGATGAAGTGGTCCGGGATTCGATCCAGACCGCGAGCAAAGGAAACGTGCTGGCGAACCCCGACCATAAGGGAGGGGCGAACCCCGACCATAAGGGAGGGGGTGAAACTGATGCGGAGTCCCTTATCTTCCTCAAGCCGCTGTTCTTCGCGGAACTGGGGGTCGCGCGGGCCATCCGCGCGTTGGCTGCAGGTCCACATCCCTTGCCGGCCGTGAATGTTGAAGCGGCCGTGGGATGGACCGAACAGAAAATGGGAATCGCCTTCGCAATCAGCCAGCGTGCGGCGATCCGAGAAGCGATCACCAAGAAACTGATGGTGGTGACAGGTGGTCCGGGGACCGGGAAAACCACGATTGTCCGGGCCATCATCGAAATCTTCCTGGCCAAGTCGCTCCGGGTGCTGTTGTGCGCTCCCACTGGACGGGCCGCCAAGCGGTTGACCGAATCCACGGGCCGCGAAGCCAAGACCATCCACCGCTTGTTGGAATTCGATGCTGGGCTTAACGGTTTTCGCCGGGGGAGAGAGAATCCGCTTGATGTCGATTTGCTGGTGGTCGATGAAGTGTCGATGGTCGATGTGGTGTTGATGAACCGGCTGCTTCAGGCAGTACCGCCGTGGGCGTGCCTGGTGCTGGTGGGCGATGTGGATCAACTGCCATCGGTTGGTGCGGGGTCCGTGCTGACGGACCTGATTGAATCCAAAACGATTCCCGTTGCCCGTTTGACTGAAGTGCATCGGCAGGCAGGAAGTAGCTGGATCGTCCGTGCTGCCCACGCGGTAAACCGCGGCGAAGAACCCGAATCGGCACCCGTTGGCAACGGCGATTTTTACTTCATTGAGGCAAACGAGCCCGAGGCCATCATCGGCATTATCCGGCAGATGGTTACGGAGCGTATCCCGAAGAAGTTTGGCTTCGACCCATTTCGAGATGTGCAGATCCTGACCCCACAAGTGAAGACGGAACTCGGGGTCATCAACCTCAACCGCGAACTCCAGGCGGCACTCAATCCGGGCGGTTCCTCCGTGCCGGAAGTCAAGCGGCTCGACACAACCTTCCGCACCGGCGACAAGGTGATGCAGATTCAGAACAACTACAACCGTGAAGTGTTCAATGGAGACATTGGCCGCGTGATCGACATGGATATCGATGAGCAGACGATGATCGTCGAGTTTGAAGGGCGAGCGGTCGAATACGACTTCAACGATCTGGATGAACTCCAGTTGGCCTATGCCTGTTCGGTTCATAAGTCGCAGGGTTCGGAATACCCTGCTGTGGTGATCCCGGTCCACACTCAGCACTACACGATGCTTCAGCGGAATCTGCTCTACACCGCGATCACGCGCGGTCGAAAGCTGGTGGCGCTTGTGGGTAGCCGGAAGGCTCTCTGGCGAGCGGTTACCAACATGGAAACCAAACAGCGATACTCGCTATTGAAGTGGCGATTGCAGGCCGACCCGAACGAACCAGTCTGAAGGTCTACTTTCACATCCGGATTGCCGCTTTTTTTTTCTCTCGCCAAATGGCTCAAAAATAGCTCAAATTTCCGCTCAAGTATTGCCATAACCTCAATTCCAATCGCACCTTGTTCCGGGTTTTAATGATTTAGCTTCGTTTGGCAGAAACGACCTATTTCAGAGCCAATATATTAAATAAATATAATTATATTAATAATAGAATTATGTCATACTGTGCGGCCGATTACTAAACATTTGTGAGTAGTTTTGTTTATTTAATTATTATATCGTAACAATCCTTCGGTTCATTGTTAAGTGAACCGTCCAGCGCGTTATACTCGTTGCGGGATCGTGGTCATCGATGTTCCGGGAGATCGACCGATGAGATTCCGAAACTGGGTCATCGTGTTGGTGATCGTGATTTGTGGGATTGGCCGTGCTACAGCGGATGAAAATGAGGATCGGGCCGTCGCAGCCGTGGAAAAGCTTGGCGGGCAGGTTCTGTGGGACGAGATGAAGCCCAGCAAGCCTGTGATGTCGGTGGATCTCCGCTTCAGCCAAGTGACGGACGTTGGCTTGAAGGAAATCACACCACTCAAGACCCTCACCACCCTGAACCTCACCGGCACCATCAACCTGACAGACGTCGGCATAAAAGAAATCGCACAACTCAAGAACCTCACCAAGCTGGACCTCACCGGCACCAAAGTGACGGACGCGGGTTTGAAGGAACTGGCACAACTCAAAACACTCACCACCCTAAATCTAATAAAGACTGAGGTGACAGACGCGGGTCTCAAGGAATTGGCACAACTCAAAGCACTCACCGAACTGACTCTTCTGGGCACAAAGGTGACCGCTGCCGGTGTGGCGGAGTTGCAGAAGGCACTTCCACAATGCAAGATCGAGCGTTAGCCGAGCCGGTGGGATGCGTTACACTCGTTGCAGCATCGTGGTCATCGATGTTCCGGGAGAGCGAAGGAAGTCGCACAACTCAAAGCACTCACTCCCGAACTGGAGATGTCGGCATGTTAAAGCGATTGAGCGGTGGCCAGTTTTATGGTGAGCAGATCCGCTACTCCGCATACTCTGGTTTCACTCTTAGCGAAACCCGCTACCAACCGTGTGCATGCATACCGCGCCATTGTCACGAACATGCCTATTTCTGCATGATCCGCTGCGGTACTTACCGGGAAGAATACAGCGGCCATCATCGTGCATGTGGGCCGCATATGATTGCCTTCCATCCGCCCGAGGAAGTCCATGCGGAACAGTTCGATGGCGACGAGGTGCGCTCATTTAACGTCGAATTTACATCATCCTGGCTTCGAGAGATCAAAGATGCAGCACTGGTGAATCAGCCGTTCGACACCAAAGCTGGTCATATGCTGACTCTCATGATCCGACTGTTTGATGAATTCGAGCGGCCGGATGTGTCCTCATCGCTGATCGTTGAGGGACTCACGCTGGAATTGCTGGGACTGTGCGCCCGTGAAAAGCGCTGTGAACCTGTCATGCCGCGCTGGCTACAGCGCATCCGCGACCAACTCATTGAGCAATGTACCGCCTCCTTGACTCTTGCGGACCTTGCCCAAGAAGCAGGAGTTAAACCGACCTACCTCGCCAGTGCATTTCGCCGGCATTTTGGTTGTACTATAGGCGCGTTTGTTCGCCGCGAACGTGTGGACTTGGCATGTCAGCAATTGACCAACTCCAACACGCCTCTTGCGGATATCGCCCTTCGGACTGGTTTTGCCGACCAGAGCCACTTTACACGAACTTTTAAACGCCACGTCGGTCTCACTCCCGCCGCCTACCGAAAAATGGCAACTCGCGCTGCCGTTCGTTCCAAAATCTGAATCCTGTGCAAGACGGCATCTCCAACCTTCATGAAACTAAAGTGCAGAGCCGACGTCGTAACATTCCATTCGCCAGATTTTTTTTCAAAGTGATGATGTCGCTTCATCCTCTCGCTGTGCGGAACGCGCGTTTCGTTTCCGGATCACTCAATCATCTGCGAAAAAGGAGAACCTTATGCGTGTTTGGATCATTGGGATGGGATTAGCCGCTGCACTCGCACTCCAGACTTTCTATCCGTTTGAAATGCTCCCCGCCAAGGAAGCCGCCACCGTTATCCCTTCTTCCAGCGATGGCGTTCCCGTTGGCTTTGCTGGAGAGAAGGCCATCGCGCCCGATCTTTCCAAGATCAGCGATGGGAAGAGCTGGAGCGTGATCAATGCTGACTCCGACACAGCCACGGAGGATGGCAAGCGCGTTGTCCGTTTGAAGCCGAAGGGCGGCAACATACCTGGGAAAAGCAACACCGGGCTCGCGTTGGTCGAGGGGATGGAGTTTGCTGAAGGTACAATTGAGATCGACCTGAAGGGCAAGGGCAAGCAGGAGGCGAGTTTCCTGGGTGTGGCCTTCAGTGTCGCGGATGGAAAAACCTTTGAGGCCGTTTACTTCCGCCCGTTCAACTTTATGAGGGACGACGAGGCGTTTCGTGTGCGTGCGGTGCAATACATCTCCTGGCCGGACAACACCTGGGAGAAACTCCGAAAAGAGAAGCCGGGCGTGTATGAATCAGCAGTCAAGCCCGTCCCCGACCCGAGCGGATGGTTCCACGCCCGCATTGAGGTGACGAAACAAAAGGTGAGCGTGTGGGTCGATGACGCGAAGGAGCCATGCCTGATTGTTGATCGTCTGGCCAAACGTGAGAAGGGAAAGCTCGGATTGTGGGTGGACAGCAAGGAAGGCGAGTTTAGCAATCTGAAGATCCTACCAGCGAAGTAGGTTTCTGGAAGTTGTTGTGTTGACTGGGAAAGTCAGATTGTTTACTCCCTGCTGCTTGGTTTGACCAAGCCCGGATCGCCAGTATTGAAGTTACGCTTTTTATGATTGTTATGCGAAAAGCCCGATACAAGCCCGAAGCGCCAGCGAGGGAAAAGCTGTCCCTCGCTGGCGCTTCGGGCTTGTAGGGAAGGTGCTTCCGCACCTTGGTTCCGACTATGGACCTTTGGGCTTGAACAAAAAGCGCAACTTCAAAACTGGCGCTTCGGGCTTGTGTCAGAGTTGCCCACGTCAAGCATAAGCAATGCCAAACACAACCGCGGCGACCACAGGCGTGGGAATAACCGTGGTCGCCGGCATGGATTTCATTACTGGAGCAGTAGACCGATCCATCCCCACTCCTGACGGTCGGTACTCGCCTTAAAGCCCCTCACGCCTTCTTCCCAAACACCTCAACAGGCTTGTACTCGCTGCCCAGAACTGCCTTGGCATCCACGCCAAGCCATTGGTTCAGGATCGCCGCGTAGACGCTGCGGAAGTCAGTCCCGTGGATCAAATTGCCCTCTTCCAGCTTGGTCAGACTCGGATGGTCGCCCACGATCCCCGCCTTGATGCCACCACCAACCAGGAACATCGGGGCACCGCTGCCGTGGTCTGTTCCTTTGCTGCCGTTCTCGTGTGCTCGCCGCCCGAACTCGGAGAACGTCATCACCGCCAGTCGGTCCTTGTGACCGCGACCGGCCAGGTCGCGATAAAAGGCCGAGATGCCATCAGAGACCTGCTGAAGCAGATTGGCGTGTGTACCGGCTGCTCCACCCTGCCCCGCGTGTGTGTCAAAGCCATCGATTGAGACGTAGAAGATCCGCGCGCCAATTCCGCCATCGATCAACTGGGCAGCCAGCTTGAGTTTGTTCCCGAGCGCGGTGTTAGGGTACGGCACCTTCGGTTGATAGTTATTGCTGAGCTGGGCCAACTTCTCGCTGCTGGCATAAGTGTTCATCTGGCTGCGTGAAACGAAATCGAGAAGTCCATTGTGAGTCGCCGAGGAATTCGCAACACCGGTAATGACCCCCTTTTGCGCGGCACCATCGGCACCGCTGGCAGCGGCCGTCTTCAACTTGAAGTCATCGAGCGATGAAACCGATGGTACTCGTATCGGCGCACCCGCCAAAGCCAGCGGCGAAGTTTCATTGTTTCCTGAGAGGTGAAACGCTGGCACGGGCTTCGTTTTGATCGCTCGGCCCAGCCAGCCATCCTTGAGAGTTTCGGCTGTGCTGGCTGCTTGCCAGATATCCATGCTGCGGAAGTGCGACTGATTTGGATTTGGATATCCAACACCCTGCACGATGCACACGGCTGATTCATCGGTGTAGAGTTTCGCCAGTTCACCCATAGCCGGGTGCAGGCCCAGATCATCGGTGAGTTTCTTCACTTGATCCTTGGGAATTGCAATCGAGGGGCGGATCTTGCGATAGGTGTCATCCTTGAACGGGATGACGGTGTTCAGCCCATCGTTCCCGCCCGTGAGTTGCACCACCACGAGAACGGTGTCTTTTGCTCCGGCCTTGTCGGCGGGCGCAACCGCCAGTGCCGACTGACCGAGAAACGTCGGGACGGTTGCCCCAAAACCGAGAAGCGTGGAGTGTGTCAGGAATTCACGACGAGTAGTCATGGGGATCTCCATTGGTAGTGTTCAGTTTTCAGTTAAGACATTGAGATTACGTTTACGATGTCTGAGTTCTTTAACTGAACACTGAACACTGCGAAGCTGAACACTGAAAACTACGCGAGTTGAAACTCCGGCAGCGTCAGCACCAGATGAGCGACCGCGCGGAGACGATGATTCTTTACATCATCATTCGACCAGTAGACCGGGTATTTCACACCCTTCGTTTGCTTCAAATAGTCGGAGAGCTTGTCGTGGGTTGCTTTGGGGACGTCACCTTGCAGGAATACATCGAGCAAGAAACGGACAACCTCGGCATCAGTCTTCGCGCCCGACTTCGCCAGTGCCAGCGCCGGGTCGCATCGATTGGCAAACCGATTGTCCTCAGTGGATGTGAGCGCCAGGGCAAGATTATTGCGACCAAGAAGCGTTTGAGCATTCAGCCAGG
>DASZJS010000337.1:0-8588 GCA_035947935.1 Gemmata sp.
GAAATCCAAATGTTCGTCGATCGCGTGGAACTGTTTGTGAAAGGTGGCGATGGGGGACGCGGGATGGCGTCCTTCCGGCGTGAGAAGTACGTCCCCAAGGGCGGTCCCGATGGTGGCGATGGCGGCGATGGCGGCTCGGTCATCATTCGTGCGGACCCTAATGCCGACAATCTTGCCGGTCTCACTCAGAACAAACACTGGCGAGCCCGTGGCGGCGAGGCGGGGATGGGTTCAAAATGCGCGGGGTCGAACGCCGCGGATGTGATACTTCTTGTGCCGCCTGGAACGATCGTCCGCGACCGCGAACGAGGCAACGTACTCAAGGATCTCGTTCACGAGGGCGATGAGGTTATCGTTGCGAAAGGCGGTCGGGGCGGTCGGGGGAATGTCCACTTCAAGAGTGCAACCAACCGCACCCCACGACAATTCGGGCCGGGCGAGCCAGGCGAAGAACGCTGGATTTCACTGGAACTCAAGGTAATCGCTGATGCCGGATTGGTGGGGTTTCCGAACGCGGGCAAGTCCACACTGCTCTCGCGATTGTCGCGGGCAACTCCGGAGATAGCCGCATATCCATTCACCACCAAGCACCCCAACCTGGGCATCGTCACAACCGGCGATGTAGGTTTTGTCCTCGCGGACCTGCCCGGGCTGATCGAGGGTGCTGCCCAGGGCATTGGGCTGGGCCACGAGTTTCTCCGACACGTCGAGCGAACGCGAGTTCTGATTCACCTCGTTGAGCCGTTCCCTTCGGATGGCTCCGACCCGGTGCGGAACTACCACTTAATCCGCAAGGAGTTGAAGGATTACGACATACCACTGGGCGAAAAACCCGAAGTGGTCTGTATCAGCAAGGCGGAACTGACTGGCTCGGAAGAGATTCAGCAAAAGCTCGCGGCAGACCTGGGGCGCGAGGTCATGCGGATTTCGGCCGTGACCGGGCAGGGTTTGGCGAAACTGGTGGGTCAAGTCTCTCAGATGATCGCGGAGATAAAAAAGGCCGAGGCCGAAGTGGAAGTCCGCAACAAGCAGATCGAGTTCTCGACCGAGGCAGCAATCCGAACCGAGGGCTTTCAGACAACGTCTGTAACGAACATTACTCAGCCCGACGGCGAGGGCTTGTCGTGAAGCCGGATGTGGTGGTTGATGTTGGAAATACCCGGATGAAATGGGGTCGTTCTCGCCCTGGAAGTGGAATCACAGAGATCGAAGCTGTTCCGTTGAACCTGGGGTCCGTTTGGCACAACCGATTCGAGATTTGGAATGGCGAAGGGTTCTGTTGGGTCGTGGCCGGCTCGAACCCCGACCGCCGCGATGAGTTCGCCACTTGGTTGCGCAACCGCAAATGTCATGTGGCCGTCTTGACGAGTTGGAAAGAGTTCGGGATTTCCGTTCGTGTTCCGTCACCAGAACGAGTTGGACACGATCGGTTGCTGAACGCCCGGGCTGCAATCGCCGAAATCGGCATTGGTGTGCCTGCGGTCATCGTGGATGCAGGAACCGCAGTGACGGTCGATCTGCTGGATGAGTCTGGCGCGTTTGCGGGGGGAACAATCTTCCCCGGCGTGACCACGATGGCTCGATCACTTCACCAATTCACGGCACGTTTACCGGAAGTCAAAGTGGAGTCCCCACGTCCTTCGGTGCCCGGCAATGCAACCGAATCCGCAATCCAGGGTGGAATCTGGTGGGCCGTAGTCGGCGGTATTGAGGCGATTATCCGCGAGTACCAGCGAAGGCCACTTGCACCGCGACATGTGCTATTGACCGGGGGCGATGCAGACCTACTACTTCCCGGTCTGCGAGACATTGTCAAACATCGCCCGCACCTCACACTCGAAGGTATCCGGATCGCTGCGGAGTCGTTGCCGTGAGCAGCGATACTCGCGTTGCTGTTTTGACACCACTCGGTACCGGGGCCATTGCCACCGTTGAAGTTACCGGGCCGCGAGCCTGGGAATTCACTCGCAGCCTCTTTCGACCAGTCGGCAAGTCACTTCCTGATAGCCCCGAATTGCATCGTTTCTGGTTCGGATCGCTTGGAGCTGGTGTAGGCGATGAGGTGATTCTTGCTATCGCGAATATCGAACCCGAAATTCGCATCGAGATTCACTGCCACGGTGGGCGGAGAGTGGTGCAGTGGGTGGTCGAACAGTTCACAGCGAAAGGCTGTGTTCAAACGGCATCGGAACCCGGCCACTGCGACCCGTGGCATCTCCTGACCCGTGCTTCAACACTCCGCACTGCATCCATCTTGCTCGATCAGGCTCATGGGGCGTTTGCCAGAGCAATTCATCGCATCCTCGAACTGCTCGCGAGTGACCCATCCGCCGCGATCGAACCACTCCACGCGTTGATGAAGTTCGTGCCTGTCGGTCGGCATCTGGTTGAGCCGTGGAGAGTTGTCATTGCCGGGCCGCCGAACGTCGGGAAGAGTTCGCTCGTCAACGCACTGGCCGGGTTTCAGCGAGCAATTGTGTCCGAGATTGCAGGCACGACCCGCGATGCGCTCACAGTGCAAGTGGCGTTCGATGGCTGGCCGGTTGAACTGACGGATACCGCGGGGTTGCGCGATGCCGAGGGATTGGAGGCGGAAGGGATCGAACGAGCCAGACGAGTTTTGCGGGAAGCCGATTTGGTCGTGTGGGTGATGGATTCATCCCAGCCCGAACTGGTGTTCCCGGATGTGGAAACCGCGGCGATCATTGGACTGCCAACAACGCGGTGGATTCTAGTGATGAACAAATCTGACAAAACAATCGGTTGGCCGCCAAATACTCCCCCGGGAGCGATCCACCTTTCCGCCGTCACCGACGCGGGTATTCTCGAACTCGTGGCATCGATTGCATCCCGACTTGTTCCGGATTCGCCGCCAGCCGGGGGAGCGGTGCCGTTCACCTCGCACCTTGCCGATCGGGTCATCGCTGCCCATCATGCGTTGAATCACGCTCGCATCGAAGAGGCGAGCAAGTTACTTCGCGACTGCCTGCCCGTGGACTGATACAACCTTGTAGTGGAGAGTTGAGAGTGGAAAGTGGAGAGTTAAAGACAGAAGAATTCTTTTCACACTCAACTCTCAACTCTGATTTGGAGTTTCCCATGCAATTCGGCAAAATTCGACAACCCTCCGGCGAGACTGCGGCTGTTCTCGTTGAAGCCGGACAGGTATTAACCCTCAATCTGCATCGCAACCCGGCCATTACTTGCCTCGCCGATCTTCTCGCGACCCCAACGCCGTTGGAAGCGGCTCGCTCTCTGGTTGATGGCGAGGTCACTTCGGTTCCTCTGGGGAGTCAGACGTTCCTCGCTCCGGTCGATCGCCAGGAAATCTGGGCCGCGGGCGTCACTTACAAGCGGAGCAAGATCGCACGCGAAGAAGAATCCCGCGGTGCCGCGCAGTTTTACGACAAGGTCTATACCGCACCCCGCCCGGAACTCTTCTTGAAAGCGACTCCAGAGCGAGTAGTGAGCCCGGGGCAACCCCTGCGCGTTCGCGCAGATAGCAAGTGGAGCGTACCGGAACCCGAACTGGCACTGGTCATTTCGCCCGCCGGCAAGATCGTTGGTTACACAGTTGGCAACGATATGTCCGCGCGGGATATCGAAGGAGAGAATCCGCTTTATCTGCCGCAGGCCAAGATTTACAAGCAATCGTGTGCTTTGGGGCCGCTCATCACTCCTGTTGGAGTCATGCCCCCTCTAGCGGGAGTCGAGATCGTGTTGAACATCGTTCGAGGTGGGAAACTGGCATTCGAGGGCAGTACAACTCTGGCCCAGATGGCTCGTACGACCGAAAGCCTCGCGGACTGGCTATTTCGGGAGAACGAATTTCCTCATGGGGCTGTGCTGCTCACCGGCACCGGCATCGTTCCGCCAGATGAATTCACCCTGAAACCGGGCGATGAGGTCGCCATTACCATTGTGGGCATCGGAACACTGCGGAACACAGTGGAGTGAAGAGTGAATAGTTAAGAGGTGAAAAAGCCAGGAATACATCTACTGCTATACCGTCTCATTCACTCTTAACTCTTAACTCTTAACTTTCATCCGAGTGGTCCCAGTATCTGTTCCCTGAGTCGCTCGATCGCTTCCAACGCTGCCAGAGCGGTTTGCGGATCTTCGGAATCGGCAACCTCCTGAAGATCGGGCCACAGCCAGCTCAATTCCTCCAAAGCGATTCGGTTGGCGGCTGCCGCACGGATTGCCGGTTCCTCGCTGAGAAGTTCGTCGCGAATCTCCTGGAGAGCCGTTCGCTCCCCCAGCCTGGCGAGGGCTGCAACGGCCGCCCGTCGGGTTTCGGTATGGATCGGGTCAGTGCGGAGCGTTCGGAGCGTACCCACGACTGCACCGGGATTGATCGGTGGCCACCAGCCCAGAGCCGCCGCTGCGGCTTGTCGGAGTTCGGGGTCGGTTGTGGCAGCCGCTCGCAGCAGCACACGTTCCGACTCGGGGCACGGGTGGCCGCGGAGAGTAGCAATTAGAGGAATTGCCAGGTAATGGTGCCGGCGGTTGGTCATCAACTCACTGGCCTGCCGCGCCAACACCGGCCCCGCGGCCGAGGATTGAGACCACATCAAGCAACGCACGGCCTCTGCCCACCACACAACTCGTCGATCCGGAAGGTGCGGGAACAGGCAGATAATGTCGGAACGGAACTCGAACAAGCAGAGCAAAATTGCTGTCTGCTCATTGGTTGGCGAGATCGAAAAGCGTTTGATCAACCGGGCAGGTGCTGTCCGGAGCCATTCGACCCTCTGGCGGGATGTTTCGCATAACCGCATCTCCTGCCGCTCGGCCACGGGCCGGAGTCCCGGTGCGAGTAACCGTTTCCAGTGACCGATCCGCCGGGACATGCGGTCCGCTTCCAGAATTGCAGCAGTCAGCCACGGATCGGGGATCGGTGGAGCGGTTTCGCTGAGTGTGGCAAGGATGTCGCCGAGGCCAATCGCGAGCATGCTTCCGGGATCGATCGCACCATCCCGGCACCCTCGTGCGACCCGGGCTATAGCCCGAAGCGCCGACCGTGCGAGAGGGCCAGTCATATCCGTGAGCGTGGCGGAAAAGTTCGGGAAAGCCACCACCTCCGCAGCCAACACAGTACACGCTGGGAAACCAGTGGCTGTGTCCGCGCAACGGAGCAGCGCCGGCAGAGCGGGAGCATGGCAGAGTTGACGCAACCCAGATGCGGCATCGGCCCAATACCACGTTTGTTCGACCGGATCGCGAGACAGCCGACGGCTGAGTTGTCGTTCCAGCACCCCACTGGCCTCGGCAGTACCAATCCTCGTGAGCGCTTGAACCTGCAAGGCAAAGTCCATCCCGGGGCGTAATTCTTGCTCCAGTTCGGCGGTGCGCCCATTCCGCAGCAACTCTTGGAATCGGGCAGCCGCGGCTGCGACCGCTGCTTCACCAAATCGACCGCCTGCGAGTAGGTGTTTGTGTTGACGGTCAACCGCCGAGATCGGCGCGCGCTCGACCACCTGCCGAGGCAACAACCACCTTCGGCGGCGTGGATGGTGGTATACGAGCCAAAAGAGCCCGATAACCGCGACAGATAAAAACATCCACAGCATAAGAAACTCCGGTCGCGGACGCTCCCGGCTCGCCAAGAACTTCGGTCGCTGACGCGACAGGAGTTCTGTTTTCAACTTCGTATCTGACCGTTCCCGGTTACGATGTACTTGTAGGTCGTCAGTTCCCTAAGCCCGCAGGGACCGCGGGCGTGGAACTTGTCCGTGCTGATACCGATTTCAGCACCCAGTCCCAACTCGAATCCGTCGTTGAATCGCGTGCTGGCGTTCACTATCACCGCAGCCGTATCCACCCGTTGGGCGAATGTCGCTGCGGCGATTTGGTCGCTGGTGAGGATTGCGTCGGTGTGTTTGGAACCGTACAGATTGATATGAGACACTGCCTCATCCAATGTTTCAACTACCTTTATTGAGATAATCAGATCGAGGAATTCGGCCCGGTAATCGTCCTCGGTTGCCGATGTGGCGTTCGGAATGCGTTTGCGGGTTTCTTCGCAACCCCGAATTTCCACGCTCTGGGCCGAGAGAACGGCACCAATCCGTGGGAGAAACTCATCGGCAATCGCGGAGTGGATCAGCAAGCTCTCCGCGGCGTTACACACTCCCGGACGCTGGCACTTCGAGTTGACGACGATCTTTTCCGCCATATCCAGGTCGGCCATTGCATCCACGTAAATGTGGCAGTTTCCATCAAAATGCTTGAGGACCGGCATGGTGGCTTCGCGGATAACACGTGCAATGAGCGATTTTCCGCCACGGGGAATGGCAAGGTCGATCAACTCCCCCATTGAAAGAAGATGCCCCACGGCTTCCCGGTCTGTGGTCGTCACCAACTGAACGGCAGCGGTCGGGAGTCCGCAGGTGTTCAACTCATCGGCCAGAACGCGATGCAGGGCAGTGTTCGAGTGGATCGCTTCCTTGCCGCCACGGAGGATGACTGCGTTCCCGCTTTTCACGCATAAGCCAGCTGCATCCAACGTCACATTTGGCCGGGATTCGTAAATGAAGAACACGACTCCAAGAGGCACCCCAACCTTGAGTACATGGAGTCCATTGGGCCGGGTGCGATTTTCGCGTACCTCTCCAACAGGATCGGGTAGTTTGGCCACCTGCCGGAGCCCATCAGCCGCCGACATCAACCTGCTCGTTGTGAGTTTCAGTCGGTCAATCGCCGCAGCGTTCAGACGGTAATCGGATGCCGCACTCACATCCCTGGCGTTAGCTTCCAACAACTCCGTCGAACGAGCTTCAATCGCATTTGCCGCAGCAAGGAGCCATCGATTTTTCGCATCGGTGGAAATGCAGGCCAGAACCTCGGACGCTGACTTTGAGCGTTCAGCCATCGTGCGGCATTGCATGGAGAGATCGGAACTCACTGCGGAACCCAGGTGTGTACTTGCGGGTGAAGGTGATTGTACCACTGATCGCCGCTCAGATGCGAGAGCGGTCGATGGCTTCGAGGAGTACGGCAGCATCTCGGGTCGGTGCGACATCGTGAACCCGCAACACATGAGCCTGTCCGCGAGCTGCTGCAAAACAGGCAACAGCCAGCGAACCGGGCATTCGTTCCGAAAGGGGACGACCGCAGATCGTCCCGATAAATCCTTTCCGGGAAACACCAAGGCAAATCGGTCGGCCGAACCGGGCAAATGCTTCGAGATTCGCCAGGAGTTCCAGGTTGTGTTCGAGCGTCTTGCCAAATCCGATACCCGGATCCAGGCACACAGCTTCCGGAGGAATACCCTGATTGGCCAGCGCGTGCAACCGTTCCTCGAAAAACGCTCCCACTTCCCGAACAACATCGGAGTATTGCGGCTTTTGTTGCATTGTTCCCGGTGTGCCTTGCATGTGCATGACGACTACCCCCGCCCGATATTCCGCTGCTGTGGCAATCATGGCAGGGTCGCGAAACCCAGCGACATCATTCACAATAACCGCTCCGGCCTCCAGGCACTGCCGGGCAACCTCGGCTTTCATCGTATCCACAGAAATAGGCAGCATTGTTTGACGAACCAACCCCACGACAACGGGCACTACGCGCCGGAGTTCCTCCTGAAGTGACACTTCTGCCGCTCCTGGGCGAGTGGATTCACCGCCGATGTCAAGAACGTCGGCTCCTTCCTCAACGAGGCGCAGACCACGTTCGATTGCGGCAGTTGGTTCGAGGAACTGACCGTCGTCCGAGAAACTGTCCGGGGTTGCGTTCACGATCCCCATCACGAGCGGCCGATGGGCGAACTCGATCACGCGATCCCGGAGATGCCAGCGAAGAGGGTTCATGAGGTCAATCAACGAAAAAAGCCCATCCGTTACAACGGGTGGGCTGCGGGAGTTACCGCGTCCGCGACTTCATCGGTTTTCGGGTCGGTTTTTCCCCGCGCTGTTTTTTCCAGTTTTCGGGCTTCACTCGGGGTCTGCGGGGAGTCGCTTGGGTAACTTCAGGGTAAAAGTCGAGCCCTTGCCGACCACACTCTCTGCGCGGATGCGGCCGTGGTGCTGCTCGATGATCTGTCGGCAGACGCTCAGCCCCAATCCGTTCCCACCGCGGCCATATTCATCCGGTTGCTTGGTGGTGAAAAACGGCTCGAAGATGAGCCGAAGTTGCTCGTGTGGAATGCCTACCCCAGTATCCGCGACCTTGACCTCAACCGTATCTCCAGTGACATTCTCCCGAACCTCGATCTTCAATCGCCCACCGGTGAGCATTGCCTGCCGGGCGTTGATGACCAGATTGACCAGGATTTGTTCAATCTGACCGGGAACCACCCAGGCCGAGGGGCGAGCCAGAAACCGGGTATCGACCTGGACCCGGTGCTTCATCAGATCCTTCTCGGTCAGGATCAGCACTTCCTCGACCAACCGGGCGATGTCGCATTTCTGCCGGTGAGTGCCGCTCTTGCGGGCAAACCCGAGCATACCCCCGGCGATCACGGCGGCACGCTGCCCCGCCTTCACCACGCGCTCGAATGCTTGCTGCTTTTCGCTCAGATCGGAATTTCGCAGCCCGAGCTTGGCCGAATTGATGATCGTGGTCAGGATGTTGTTGAACTCGTGGGC
>DASZJS010000338.1:0-5023 GCA_035947935.1 Gemmata sp.
AGTAACCAACCGTGCTGCCTGAAAGCGCTCCAAACTCAATCGCAACCAGTTCATCCACACTAATCGATCCGGGTGATGAGATCGGACTTGTCGCGTTCGACCTCTCAACTACTGTTGAAGTCCACTCTGATCCACGCTTCGAGCGGGCCTTGGAGCCCGGCGTTCGCGAGGCACGTTTACTGACTGATACTCCGTGGGTACGATCGCTTAGTCGGCTGGAAATGAGCGTTACCACCGAAGGCTGGAAATTCCCGGCCCCACCGATGGACTACACGCCATCGCCGCGATTGCCGAGCGATCCGCCCACTGGCAGAAATGAAGTCAAGCTGCCGACGCTCCCGGACAAAGATGCCCCGGTCAAAGCCCGAATCCGTCCCAAACCCACAGCCGATACGGTTCTGTTCAAAGATCGGCTGCTCTACTTACTTCAGCCGCCGCTCGATGGTTTGTTCGATAGCCGCCAGCTCAAAGTGCCTTTTGAGCCGTTCCCGTATCAACTCGAAGGCATCGTATTCCTCATGCCGAGGCACGGTGCCCTTCTGGCTGATGAAATGGGTCTGGGGAAAACGGCACAGGCAATCCTTGCGCTCCGCTTGTTATTCCATCAGGGGCAAATTCGTAGCGGTTTGGTAGTGTGCCCCAAGCCTCTCATGCACAACTGGGCACGCGAACTCAAGATGTGGGCACCCGACATCCCATTCGAGATGTTCGATGGCGATGCCGAGCAACGACGGACCATGTGGCTCATCTCAAACTGCCCACTCAAACTCGTGAACTACGAAACACTCACCCGCGATGCCGATCTGGCGACCGATAAACGGGTATTCTTCGATGTGGTGGTTCTCGATGAAGCGCAGAGGATCAAAAATAAGGAATCGAAGACCGCGCAGGTTGCACGGGAACTCAACCGTACCCGCAGTTGGGCACTTACCGGCACCCCGATTGAGAACCACCCCGACGACCTCGTCAACATTTTTGCCTTTGTAGACCCCGGACGCATACCGCCCGATACGCCACCGAGGCGATTGCCCGGATACACCTCCGATTGCATCCTGAGACGTACGAAAGATGTAGTGCAGTCGGACATGCCTCCGAAGATCCTCCGCGATCTGGAAGTGGAACTCACGCAGGCACAGCGGGCAGCCTATATCCGTGCGGAGACGGAGGGAGTGGTTCACTTGAACGAATTGGGCGACACGATCAGCGTCCAGCACGTATTTCAGTTGGTCATGCGATTGAAGCAAATCTGTAACTTCGATCCCCTCACGGGAGAAAGCGCAAAACAGGAGCAACTGCTCACCGATATGGAGGAAGTCGCCGATAGTGGCCGGAAGGCCATCGTCTTCAGCCAGTGGGTTGAGCCATTACAAGTGCTTGCAGCCGCACTCGAGCCTTATGGGGCTTTGCAGTTCCACGGCAAAATCCCGCAGGCTATCCGCCCTTCGATTCTCGATCGCTTCCGCACTGACCCGGACTGCCACGTTCTCCTGATGAGCTACGGCACGGGTAGTGTCGGGCTGAACCTCCAGTTCGCGAACTATGTATTCCTCTTCGACAGGTGGTGGAATCCAGCGGTCGAGGATCAGGCGATTAACCGCGCCCACCGAATCGGCCAGCGTCAGCCGGTAACCGTGACCCGGTTTCTGGCTGGTGAAACTATCGAACAGCGCATCGCATCAATTCTGGAAGCAAAACGAAAAGTGTTCAACGACCTACTCGCTCAAGCCGACAAACCTGCCGCCCTCGGCTTGAGCGAGGATGAAATCTTCGGTCTTTTCGACATTAACGTGCGGCGTCGACACAAGAGTCAGGAGACGGAAAACAATGAATAGAAGCCGAAACCAAAAGGCTGGGGACTTGGAGCTATCACTCCATCGAACTCGGTATCCGTCGCTTCCATAAGGCCACCCATCGCGAGAGAATGCCCGCCTTCCCCAAACTCACAATTACGGCTATCGGGAGGAGGACAAGCCCCAGGACGAGAAAATCGAGCCCGGGAATCTGCTCCCGAAGGCCGCGATACCAGCGGACGACGGCTGGCCCCAACCCGCCAGCGACGACCAGAGTACAGAAAATCAATCGGCGGGCATCGCGTCGCCAAATGCCAAGCCACGCCTGGAGCAATACCGCAGCGACGAGTGAAACAGGTTGAGGTTCGATCACAGCCCGAAGCGTATGCGTATCAGGCCCGATCAACGTCAGTGCAAGGAGAACAGCCGTCAAGCACTCCGGCGCGGCTGTCACCCGTCGCATCCAAGCATAGATATAGAACCCCGCGGCCACGATGCACGCCAGGAAGAGTGGGGTTCCTCCAAGTCGTGAGGTGAAAAACCCAAGAAACTCCTGGTAGATTGGATCGTCGCGTTGCACGATACCTGTCAAGACCGCCAAAACGAGAGGTGCAACGAGAGCAATCCACTGCGTTGTGTGGTTCGCTGCAACAAGACCCAGTTCCAGCACCAGTACAGCAAGGGCCAGCCCAAAGGGAATCAAGAAATACAGGCCGAAAATCAGTTGCCCACTGTTACTGGGGAGCAGGTGGAAAGACCAGCACAAGAGAAATGCTCGCCCACAGACGGCCATAGCCAGGAATACAAACACCGACCAGGGGAAATACGGCCAGGGCCACGGACTTCCATTATCCCGAACGTAACTCGGCCCCCGGCGAATAGCCGGGATGAGCGTGAGGAAGATGAGACCGGCAACCGGTGAGAATCCCCAGAGTCCCCACATCAGAATCTCGCTGTGCGGATTATTGACGTGCGGGACGAGAGCAATGGGGTAAAGAAAGAATAAAGCCAGAGTGAGGTAATAGGGAACGCGAAACAATGTTGGTAACCAAAGGCGGATCGTGCGAAGTAATCCTTCAGTGAGTGCGATCGCGAAGGCAAACCCGCCCAGATAAAAAAGTGTTCCACGACGGGGATCCAGAACCAGGAGTTCATCGAACGTCACGGACGTGGCCAGGAACATCAGCACAACCAGGAGCAGGATTGTGCGGACATCATTCCAAACACCTGCAAACCGAACTAAGACGAGTGCAGCGATCGCTAAAAGAGCAGTATAACCGGCGAGCCCGATCATCAGCGCCCAACTATCCGTCTCATCGTTCGGTCGGACAAACGATACTCGAAGTCCGAACAAGAAAAGCCCTGCACTGATCACATAGAAGGGATTGCTTGTGCAAATCCACCTGAGAAAGCTGCGGGCCGGTATATGAGAAGGGGGAACCGGCAAATCGCCAGATGACATGATGAGAACCCTCCGAAAAACGGGCGTAGCGGGGTGAGATAGAAAGAAATGAGTGAACGAGACCCCGCCTACCCGCTTGAAGGATGACGACGCCCGAGTCATCGCCATTCATGGATGGGAGTAAGTACAAGTGACTTGGAAGCCTGGGCTACTTCTGGCGGAGCCGATGCAGTGACAGTATCGTAGTTGCATCCCCGAACGCACAACCAACATGAGAGTGCCGCAGTGAACAGAATGCTCCTCAAACTTCTCCCAATCTTCGGCGTCGCACTGATTGCGATTCCAAGTGATTCCAAAAGTGCCGACTCACTTCTCTCGTTGACCCTTCGCTCTCGCACGGCGTTGCCTGGGAAGGAAGCAGCGGCGATCGAGAAAAAAAGTGATTGGGATCCGAAGAAAACTGCCATCATCGTTTGCGATATGTGGGACGACCACTGGTGCAAATCCGCCGCGGCGCGTGTGGGCGAACTTGCCGGCCCCATGAACGAGATGCTCAAGACTGCCCGCGCCCGCGGCGTTTTCATCATCCACGCCCCGAGCACCTGCACGGGTTTTTACAAGGACATGCCACAACGAAAGCGCGCTCAGAATGCCTCATTTGCGAAAACTCCCGCGCCACTCACTACGAGCGAGCGTTGGGGTACGGCCTGGAACTGGCCCGATTCAAAGCGCGAAGGTGTGTTGCCGATCGATGACTCGGATATGGGTTGCGCCTGTCGAGAGAAATGCACAATACGTTCACCTTGGACTCGTCAGATCGCAACGATCGAAATCGCTGCTGCCGATGCCATCACAGACGATGGACAGGAAACCTGGAACCTGCTTGCCGAGCGCGGCATCACCAACGTGATCCTCTGCGGCGTTCACCTGAACATGTGCGTTCTCGGTCGGCCATTTGGCATCCGTCAGATGGTGCGGCTGGGCAAAACTGTGGCTTTGATACGCGATATGACCGACACCATGTACAACCCCGAACGACCGCCTGGCGGCACTCATTTCGATGGGACGGATCGGGTGGTCGAGCATGTCGAGAAATACTGGTGCCCGAGTTTTACAAGCACCGATATCACGGGCAAACCTGCGTTTCGATTCAAAGAAGATACGCGGTAGGTCGTCCTGCGTCATTCATCCCTCGTCACTCGTGAAAAACAACTTGCGTATCGATTCGTTCTCTTACCGAAGGACGAGGGACGAAAGCACGAAATCCTCAAATGTCAGTAAGCCGTTCCTTGGAATCCCCGAAGCTGTCTAGATGCACGCCGACCTTATCGAGAAGCGAAAGGTAGAGGCTGCACATCTTCCGGTTCGGCTTGTTCAGATAATCGAGAACCCGACCGGTCTTGATCTGGCCCCCGCCACGGCCCAACATGACTACCGGCAGTTGGTCATTGTTATGATTACCCGTCATCATGCTCGACATGAACAGCATCATGGAGTTATCGAGCAAAGTGCGGTCACCCTCCTGCACCCTGTCGAGTTTATCGGCGATGTATGCCACCTGTTGCGTGAAGAACTGGTTCACTTTGAGCCAATCTGCTCCATCAGTGTGGGAAAGAAGGTGGTGGATCATGTAATCCACCTTGAGATGGGGAAATCGCAGCGATGAGTGATCGTTATTGAGCTTCAGGGTACAAACGCGCGTGGTGTCGGTGCGGAAGGCAAGCACGAGAATATCGCACATCAGCCGCATGTGCTGGTCGATATCCTGGGGAATGCCATCACTAGGACGTGGCATATTGGGCTTCTCCAGGGTTGGACGCCAGCCTTGCAA
>DASZJS010000339.1:0-5555 GCA_035947935.1 Gemmata sp.
AAGTTTGAGGCGGCTTGGCAGGATCTCCTCACCTGTCACCGACTCGCCCGGCTCGTTGCTCGTGGTGGCACTGGGATTGAAGCTCTCGTCGGGATCGCCATCGACGGAATGACAAATGATGCCAACCTGGCCTATCTGGAACGCGCCAAGCTAACCTCAAAACAGATTCTTGACTGCCTGAAGGATTTGCAGGCATTACCGCCCATGGCGTCGATGGCAGACAAAATCGACCTCTTTGAGCGGTTTTCATACCTCCAAACGATGCAACTCATTCGCCGAGGCAGTTCAGGCATGTTTGAAGACCCGGTAACAGGGAAGCCAAGAAAACCCACGCCGGATGAATTAAAAGCGTTGGAGATGATCGATTGGGAATCAGCCTTGAAGGAGGGCAATACGTGGTACAACCGCATGGTTGTAGCTTTACGGCTGAAAGATCGCGTAGAGAGGGAAAAGGAGTTCGATAAGATCGAAAAAGAACTCGAAGTGTTACAGAAGGAATCGAAGCAGGATGGATCTCTCGCCAAACTCATGAAAGTAAAGAATGACCCCGGCAAGACAGTCGGGAAGAAGATAAGCACCGTCATGATCGGCCTACTGACGCCCGCCATGCGTAAGTTACAAGCCGCCCACGACCGTTCGGTTCAGTTTGAGCGCAACCGACATCTCGCGTTTGCCTTGGCGGCCTACGAACGGGACAACAGCCGATACCCCGCCAAGCTCGCCGACCTGAGCCCAAAATACCTCGCCATTGTTCTTGACGATCTCTTCTCCGGGAAGGCGTTGATTTACCAACCCTCTGAGAAGGGCTACTTGTTGTATAGCGTTGGCGTCAATGGAAAGGACGAGGGTGGGCGCTGGGTCGATGATGAACCGCCGGGGGATGACCCGCGAGTGCGAATGCCTCTCCCGCCACTGAAAGAGAAGAAGTAGGGGAGAATCTTTTTCAATCGGTTTCCAGCCTCAACCCATTACCAGTTTCATCTGCACGGTTCCAACCTGGACGATATCCCCGGGCATCAACTGTCGCTGTTGACCGGGGTGGACGCGAGCGCCATTCACCCAGGTTCCGTTCAGGCTGTTCAAATCCTCAATGCCCACAACACCATTCGTGAACGTGATTGCTGCATGCTGGCGAGAACACCAGATTTGTTCGACCGACTCCTGATTCAGAAGGTCGATATCCACGGGCTTGTCCGCGAATCGCCCAATCGTGTTCTTACCCTCGTAGATCGGGTACTCAACGCTGATCTTGAGCCCACGGAGTACCAGCAGCTTCGGTGGAACTGCTGGCGGTACTGGCGTCTGGGACTGATCCCCCATCTCCGTGGATGGGGCAGTCACCTGCGGCGATTGTTGAAGAGCTGCGTCGTTCATCGGATATTCGTTCAACCCGGGTTTAGCCGGTAGGGTTCCACCGGGGGCGATCCGGTCGTCGGATTGGGACTCGGTCGCAGGAGCGACCTCCGGAAAATCGTGGAGAGTAACGGCAGCAGGTCCAGATGATCGGTCCAAGGCCATCGTGGGCACATCAACATCAGACGGTGGATCCAAATCGATCTCGTGGGGAATCGAACCCAACTCTCGGGGGATAACCCCTGACTTTCCGCCGAATGAAACGGTCAAGGCAGGATGGGCGGATAACGGTTTGCTGTCTGGTGGCGGCTTCGGAGGTGTGTCAATCGGCTCGACCATCGGGGCCGGGAGTGCGGTTGTGAGCGTGATTGCTGACAGCGCGAACAAATCCCCCGCGCACCGACAGCACACAACTGCCCGGTCCAGGTTTACATACTCGCAGTGAGGACAGGTGCCCATCCGGGATGTCCTTCGATGGAAACGATGTGGTCAGCGACAACACACCGTCGAAACTGTAGCTCAGAAATCCTATCGGATTGGGTGGCTCGGCAGAATTCCATCGCCACTTCATGTGTGGCGAAACTTAGTTTCGCGCCGATGCTGAAGAATTGCAACCATCGCGTCAATGGAGGGTCACTTCTCCGTGCGAATCTCGACACAGACTTCACCGAGTGGTTCCGAAGAGGTGACAGCGAAGAGGATCGTATTGCGGGTTTGAAGCAGATCAGTGATATCGGCAGCGAACGAACCCATCTCACGATTTCCACCGATCGTCTGCCCGTTCAAGTAAACTTCGACAGGACCAGGAACGTTCTGGCAGATCAGCCACACCCGTTCGTGCGCATCCAGCGTTCGAGGTCGCCCAAAGTTCCTGCTGTGATGCATGCGGTCTTCGACAGGAATGCTTTCCCAGACACCACGAAGACGGATAATGTGAGGCATGAGCCGACCTACAAAAAGCCACCCCGTCGCTAACGCTTCGGGTTCGCCCGGACAGTGTTTTGCCTGCCGGACGAACCCGGAAGCGTTGGTTTTGAAGTTGAGCTTATTGCTCAAGCCCGAAGGTCCACCATTGAAACCGAGGTGCGGAAGCACCATCCATACAAGCCCGAAGCGCAAGCGAGGGAAAGGCTGTCCCTCGCTTGCGCTTCGGGCTTGTATCGGGCTTTTCGCATAACAACCATAAAAGCGCAACTTCAAAAAGCGTTAGGGACGGGTTCGACGTTTTCTGCACAACCCACAAACCTACTCCGACACTTCGCGCTCCGAGCTTCGCGACACGTTGAAGTATTTGGCCTTGGGATGGTGGACCACGATGGCTGTGGTACTCTGCTCGGGTTCGAGCTGGAACTGGTCGCTCAGAGTGATCCCTACGCGAGTCGGGTCGATCAAAGCGAATAGCGGTGCCTGATCTTCCAGGTTTGGACATGCTGGGTAGCCGAACGAGTACCGGCACCCGCGGTAGTGCTTCTTGAAGAGCTTTCGGACGATGGGCGAATCATCGCCCGCGATCCCCCACTCTCGCCGCAGTTGTTGGTGAAACAATTCGGCCAGTGCTTCCGCCGACTCCACCCCAAGCCCGTGCAGATACAGGTAATCCTGATACCGGCCAGCCGTATACCATTCCTGCGCGATTCGAGTCACTTCCCGACCAACCGTCACCGCCATGAACCCCACATAATCCACCGCCCTGCCCTCGTGACTCGGTTCGATGTAATCCGACAAGCAGAGGTAGTCTCCGAAATCCTGGCGGGGGAAGTTGAACGTGGTCTGAGGGGTCGTGTGATCGTCCGCGTAGATGGTAAGTCGGGTACGATCGCTCGTAGCCGGGAAGAAACCATACGCAACGGCCGGACGGAGGATGTTTTCCTCCAGGCAAAGCGCTTTGAGCCGCTCCAGAGCCGGGCGAGCAACTCGGGACATTTGCGTCTCGTATTCTGTAGGCTTCACTCCACCTTTCTTGAATCCCCACTGCGTACTGAACAGGGTCAACTCATTGAGATACTTGAACACTTCCTTCATGTCGAAGTCGGTACGAGTCTTCGACCCCAGGAACGGAGGAACCGGAAGATCGGGAGCTTTCGAGAGCGATGGCGAACGCAGCGGCAGAACGTGGCCATTCTCTGCATTGCCTACAGGAACCTGATCGGTGCGATCTCGCTTCTTGGTTACCTTTATCTTTTCTGTGACCGCGACACTGTCCCGCGTGGATTGCACCACACCCTTGAGCGCGGAACTACCGACTCGCTCCAGATTCTTCCGCGCAACGAGCCCATCCATGATCCGCAGCCCAGCAAAGGCATCCTCGCCATAAAACAGTTGGCCGCGGTAAATGGCACGCAAATCCTCTTCGACATAGCGGCGATTGAGCGCGGCACCACCGAGGATCACCGGCGGGGCCAGTTTTCGCTCGTTGAGCGTTACCAGGTCTTCCTTCATGATGACTGTGGATTTCACGAGAAGTCCACTCATTCCAATCGCATCGGCATTCTGTTTTTGGAACTCCGCGATCATGTTTTCCACGGGCTGCTTGATCCCCAGATTGAAGACCTTGTAGCCGTTATTGGTCAGGATGATGTCCACCAGATTCTTGCCGATGTCATGAACGTCACCCTTCACGGTCGCCAGAACGATTTTCCCCTTCTCAGCTCCCTCAACCTTCTCCATGAACTTTTCGAGGTGCGCCACCGCGGCCTTCATTACCTCGGCCGACTGCAACACGAACGGCAACTGCATCTGCCCGCTGCCGAACAGCTCTCCAACCACCTTCATCCCTTCGAGCAGGATTCGGTTGATGATGTCGATGGGTGAATACTTCTCGCGTCCGGTATCCAGATCGGCGATCAAAGTTTCGCGGCGACCCTGAATGATCGCCTGCCGCAACCGCTCCTCAATCGTTTCGCCGAGCGATTGGCCTTTTTTGCTCTCGGTTTTCTTGTCTGCGTAGTGCTCGATGAGCATCTGGAGAGGATCTTCGATGCAGTTCCCCGCAGCATCGAATGCTCGCTCATCGAAAAGCAGCCGACGGCAAATGTCTTTGCCCTTCTCATCGATGCTCGCCAGCGGCATGATTTTGGCCGCGTGCAGGATTGCGGAATCGAGGCCGTATTCCAGGGCGTAATGCAGGTAAACCGAGTTCAGCACCTGACGGGAATACGGCGCAAGCCCGAATGAGCAATTCGAGAGACCCACATGGGTGAGCGCACCAGGAAGGTTCTTCTTGATGAGCTTGATCCCCTCGAACGTCTCGATGGCGGATTTGCGGGTTTGCTCCTGGCCCGTGGATACCGGAAACACGAGCGGATCGAAGAGGAGATCGGATGGCTGCACTCCGTACTCATTGACGCAAATCTCGTAGATGCGCTGGGCCACCTCGAACTTCCACGCCGCAGTATCGGCCTGACCCTTCTCGTCGATGGTGAGGGCAACCAAAGCCGCACCATACTTTTTGGCGAGTATCGTCTTTGGGTCGAGCGTCTTGCGTCCATCTTCCAGGTTGATTGAGTTGATGATTGCCTTGCCCGAACAGAGCTTGAGGCCAGCCTCGATCACCGGTACCTCGGTGCTATCGAGCATCATCGGTTTTGTCAGCACAGCGTTGTATCGCTTGATGACCTCCTTCATGTCGCGCACACCATCCCGCCCCACATAATCCACGCACACATCAAGGACGTGAACGCCTTCGCGTTCCTGTTCGCGTGCCATTTCGACCAGCCCGTGCCAGTCGTCTTTTTCGAGAAGTTGTTTGAACTTCCGCGAGCCGTTCGTATTGGTCCGCTCACCAACGAGCAGCGGTCGGGGATCGGTGAGCAGTTCCTGCCCGCCAAGAAGACTTGAGACAGCCGGAATGTACTGAGGTTGGCGTGGCGTCGGTTTTCTGCCTCCCACGCGATTCACGACGGCCTGAAGGTGATCCTTGGTGGTTCCGCAACATCCTCCGATGATACTCACACCGAATTCGGAAACGAAGCGATCCATCCACTCGGCCAACGGTTCCGGTTCGAGTGGGAAGTAGGTTTCTTCGCCGCGGGTTTCGGGTAACCCGGCGTTCGGAAGAACACTCAGCAACTTCCCGCAGTGTCGGCTCAGGTGCCGGATGCTATCCAGCATCAGATCGGGACCAACTCCGCAATTCATCCCGATGACATCGATCTCATCGAGCGGTTCGATGGCAACCAGAGCAGCCGGAATGTCGGTTCCGG
>DASZJS010000340.1:0-6641 GCA_035947935.1 Gemmata sp.
GACTTTGCCGCGATGTCGATTCTGGCGGATGCCCTTCAGGATGCCGGTTGCGACAACGATGAAGTGCTGGACCACTGCCGCAACCCTGGAACCCACGTTCGCGGGTGTTGGGTGGTGGATCAGATTCTGGAAGTGTCCTGAGAACTGTTGCGAACTGATGCCTGTCTTCGATCAGACCAGGGGGGTATCCGTCGAAAAAGGCGTCTTGTCGGGTGAGTGCAGATCGGGCTTTTGTTGTTTCTCATCGTCCAATTTTTGTTGTTTCTCATCGTCCGTCTTCTCTGGTGCGTGTCGCCCGGTGACCTTATCGACTGCGGATTCGATAACGTGTCCCAGAACCCCGGCGGGCTTGGAAATAATCTGTGGAACGTGTGGTGGATCACCGGTCGAGACGGGACGGCTCAACAGATACTTGTAGGCCAGGGCACCGGCAATTGCCGACAAGACGGCAACAATCACCAGAGGGCGGTATTCCTCCTGGACCTTCTGGATCTGATTGAAGACGACAAGCACCTGATCGGTGAGCATATAAGCCAGCCAAAACAGCAGATTCACCAGCGGAATGGCATAAATCGCATCCGCCAACAGGAATCGTCCCAATGGCACCCGGAGAACCCCGGCCATAATGAAGATGGGAGACCTGATGCCCGGAAGCATCCGGGCACCGAGCAAGACCATGATGCCGCGGTCAGCAAAATTCTTTTCAATTTCGAGGCGCTTCTCGGGAGTGAGTACCTTTCGCTGCATCCACTCCAGATTCAGCAGTTTGTGTCCCCAAAGCCTTCCAATTCCGTACAGCACTCCATCGCCAATAACCACCCCCGCAATCACCACAGGAAGCATGAAATACCAGTAAAGTTTTGTGTCCTCATGGCCTACCAGGATTCCCGCAGTGAGAACGGGCAGTTCCTCGGGAATCGGGAATCCGAACCCGGCCGCGATGAGGGCCACGAACACGCCGAGATAGCCGTATTCGTCAAAGTTCTGCAACATCAGGGGAATCCAAATCGTTCGCTACCCCGACCGGTGTCGGGTACCCTTTTCAACGTACAGTAAACGGTGAACAGTGGGCAGGGGACAGGAGACAGCAAACCCCCTGGCCCTGGATTCCTGGCTCCTCGGATGGAGAACGGATCATGCGACTCGGGCTTATCAACTCAGCGTGGGTGCAGACCGGCAAAGGCACGGCCTATGGCATCCATCAGACAAAGGCCATCGGTTTCGACACCATCGACATCTTTGCCGACCCTCTGGACATCGAAGCGAAGGAACGGAAACTGATTCGCACCGAGTGCGAACGGGCCGGGTTGCCGGTGATCAGCGTGGCCTGTGTCGCCGTTGGGCTGATCGACTTCAACCCAAGCGTGCAGAGGTTCCATGCCGAGCGGTGTCGAGCTTACCTCGACTTCGCTTACGAACTCAATGCGAGAAACCTGCTCCTCGTACTCGGTGAGTACATCTGGGAGCGGCAGGTGATTCCACCAGCCGAGCAGTGGACTACCGGCATAACGCATCTGAAATCGTTCGGGGATTACGCTGCGAATCTTGGCCTCCAGATCGCCCTGGAACTCGAACCATTCCAGCTATCGCTCCTGAACAACGTGCCGAATATGGTCCGATTCATCGATGAAGTTAACCACCCCGCTGTTCGAGCGAACATCGATGTGAGTCACCTCCAACTTGCCGGTACAAAGCCGGAAGAACTCCGGGCCTTGAAAGGCAAGGCCATTCACGTCCACATCAGCGATTGCGACGGGAAAGTTCACGGAGACCTGCCGCCAGGTCGAGGAGTTGTGGATTTCGTTCCATACTTGAAAGAGATCGCGGCTCTCGGAATCGATGGAGCGATCAGCATCGAACTGGAATATTCACCCCAACCCGATCGGATTCTCGAGTGGATCACCGAAGCATATACCGCAACGGACAAGCTGATGAAAGAAGCGGGGATCAGCCGGAGATAGGAACCAGGAGACAGGAATCAGTCGCCGAACGGAGGGTCGTCTGTCTCCTGGATTCAATACCGGAAGCGCAGATCGAACTGCATTTCTTCGCGAGCCATGTATTTGCCCGTGATGCCAAAGTTGCCGGCAAGCCCCACATCGAATTTACCGAAGAAGACCCGGTATCCATTCCCGATGGCCATGTTGTTTTGTCCGCTCAACTTCTGCGGCCCGAGAACGGGGTCGGTAAACTCTCCAGCCTGGAATGAATAACCCGTAAGTTCGAGGGTTCCAATCAGTTTCACATCCTTGACCGGCTGCCATAAGGCCTGGTTGATACTCAAACCCCACTGAAGAAATGCCCCCTGATTGTTCGTGTCCCCGCCGATCGGAATCCACTCCTGGACCTCCGCTTGCAGGAAGGTATCGGGTGTGAGTCGGAGTCCGAAGATCAGACCAGGTTCGAGCGAAACGTGCCCATCTCCCAGTCCCTTGGTGACGTTTCCAATCGGGACGTACGTTCGCATTTGCATGGAACACAGGAACAATTCGCTATCCACGAGCAGGGTCTTGGCGGTGATGCTCATATCCGAGAACCCGGCTGCACTCGTGGCGAACGGCTCGGCATCCCACGAACGGTATGGCATGGCGATGGCAACGCTTGATGCTCCACCAGGGGTGGCGATTTCGGTAACGAGTGTCAACTGATTGTAATTCAAATAGGGGACGGCCTTCAGTCCATCGGTGGCCGCTTGCCCCTTGGGGGAGGCAGCCCAGAAATACTCCGCTCGATCGGGATAGGCAAAGTGGTTGGCGTAGTCCCATTCAAAGCGCGTGTTGCTGATCGGGCGGGCTGGGTCCACGAAGAACGAGGAATCGGCAATCGGTTCCCACTTCGGCTGGTAGCAGGGATCCGGGCAACAGACGATTTCGTATATGATCCCGGCAGCACGGGTGAAAGCGTTCCCATCGGGGAACGGCTCGCATTTCTGGCCGCCAGGGGCACAGGGTCGGCCCGGTCCACAGTCTCCACACGATGAACACCCCACCTCACTAGCACCCCCGCCGTTCGCATCCACCATCTTTGCCAGAGCGTCGAACGTAAGGGCTTGCCCACCGAGTACGATCGGTCCAGATGGAACGGACCCGCTGGAATTGGACACCAGCGCAGCTGTCGGTAGCGAAGGAAGCTGGGCCGGAGACTGGCTGGTCGGCACTGAAGGAAAAGGTACTACGGGGAAAAGCGTGCTGGGTGGCGCTGTAACTCGGATCGGTGGTTCTCGGGTGAGGGTGCTGCTCGGGGTTGTCTCTGATGCCACCGGAATCACCGGCAGATTTTCGAGTGGCTCCGTTAGAGACATTGTCGGGCTATCGCTTTCCTCACGGATCAGAATGGGAGCGCGCAAGCGGGGCAATTTCGAGAGCCCCACCGGGATTACGGTCCCACCCGACGTAACTGCTACCCATTTGAGGTCATCCGGTGGAGGAATTCCTGAAACCAGTGCTTCGGGCTGTTGCTGGGGAGTCGGATCGGGAACCACTGTTGGTCCGGCAGGTGCCGTGGCCCGCGCAACTTCAACAACTCGCGGTAAAGGAAGTGCAGTTGGATTCGGGGAGGATTGTGCAACGACAGGATTAACCTGTTTTGTCGCGCTGGAATTGAGCTGCACCCACGTACCGGCAGCGTAAACGGCTCGTGTATCCACCGGACCAGCGACCACCATCGGCGACTGTTTTGACTCCGTCGGCGATAACTGACAACCCGCAAGAAAGCAGATCGCTGCACCCCAGATGGGAAGGAGACGCAAGATTTCGGGTTGCCCCGTCATCGGCTTCTCCATTATCAGAGCCGCGTCCAATTCCGACCGCATGGCCAGACGACTTGAACGCCGTTATCTCTTTCTCGGTTCGCCCTGCCACGACCTTGACGGTTGTATCGAATTCGCGAAAAAACCTGCGCTTAGCAAGTCGCCCATTTCACCATCTTGGCCACCCAAACCCCGCAATCCAGACAATCGATAAATTGATGCACTCACATCCGCGCGATAACCGATGAAAGAAAGTGCCACAGGGGGATTGGAGATGCGAGCAATCACGAATCGATGGACGGCCGTTGCGCTGTTCACACGGATGCAACTGGTTATGGTTCTTGTGGTGGTGGTTGGAATATCAGAGTTCGGCAACGCTCAGGTGCCCGCGGCTCCGGCACTCCCGGGAGGAGCGGCAACCGCTCTGCCGGGCGCAACGGGCCTTGCCGGAGCGGCAACCCCCGCGGCGACGGGTGCCGCAGGTGCCGGACCAACCAACATCTGGTCGTTCTTCATGAAGACGCCAGCGCAGAAGGCCCAGATCAAAGCCTGTTTTTGTGGTTCACCGATCGGCCAATTCCTGAACAACATGATGATGCCCATGGGCATGATGACCGGTGGGATGATTGGTCCAATCTGTCCGGGTCCGAACGCGCCAAACCCGGCCGATATTGGTAAATCGGCAAGCAGTGCTCAGGGTGCCGCCGCGAAGATCAAGGCGGAGGAGGCTCAGGCGAAGGCCAAGATCGCCGCGTTGGAATACCTCGCGACCGTGGACTGTCGGTATTACCCGGAAGCGGAAGTCGCGATGATTGCCGGGTTGCGGGCGGAGAAAAACGAGTGCGTCCGGCTCGCGGCAGCCAAGGCTCTGGCAAGTGGGTGCTGTTGTTCGGCAAAGGTGGTCAAGGCTTTGATGATGTGTGTGGACTGCTCGACGAAAGATGGATTCCCGGCCGAGGCATCCGAGTTAGTCCGGGCTTATGCCTATGTCGCCCTGGAACGGTGCCTGCGGAAATGTGTGCAGGCAGAGCCCGATACGCCGCCCGAACCTCCCGCGGCCGCCAAAAAGGCGATGTATGAGACTCTCGCCCCGATGGGCAGTGTCCCGGACTACACTGTGGCAATATTACTCGCAGGGTATTACTCGCTGGATTCCACCGAAACGACCGCCAGCGTCTTTGTTGCCGCCCGGCAAACACTCGCCAGGGGGTTGCAACTGACTCCACGAGCGGCGGCCCGTCTTGCCGGGCCGCGGAATGTCCGCGATGCCATGTTTCCAGGACCGGGACGAACCTTGTCGGTTGCACAGACTCCTCCCCCCCCTCACACCGAGACGCCGCTGGACTTCTCGCGACAGTTCATCGCGACCAACACCGAGGCGGGTGAGCCCGGACAACCGACCACCGCCGCCGCTTCCCAACCTTCGGAGAAAAAACCTGGCCGCGGGAACGTGTTGAACATCTTCCAGGATGCGCTCAAACGGTGATGCTTAGTTGCGCGAGAGGTTCCTCCGGGCCGGAACGTGCTGGCGTACAATTCCACCGGAGGACCGCATGTTTCCGTTTGCTGTCGATGCCAACCCGCTACTCTCGGGCATCCGGGTACTGGATGCGGCCCGCGTTTTGGCCGGGCCATTCTGTGGACAGTTGCTTGCCGATCTCGGGGCCGATGTGATTAAACTCGAACGCCCCGGCACGGGCGACGATACCCGCGGCTGGGGACCGCCCTATCTTGGGGAACTCTCGGCGTATTTCCTCTCTTGTAATCGCGGCAAACGATCCATCACGCTAGAGATGGGGAATGCCGCCGGGAAGGCAATTTTCCATCGCCTCCTTGCGACATCCGATGTACTCATCGAGAACTTTCGTTCGGATAGTGCCGAAAAACTCGGGCTGACCCCCGAGAAACTCCTGACTCAACATCCCCGATTGATCGTCTGCTCGATCAGCGGTTTCGGTCGGACGGGACCGCTCCGGGATGCCCCGGGATACGACTTCGCAATCCAGGCGATGAGTGGTCTCATGAGCATCACTGGTCCGGCTGAGGGACCGCCGAGCAAGGTCGGAGTTGCCGTCGCGGACGTGCTGACGGGACTCTACGCTGCGACGGCCATCCTGGCTTGCCTTCGTGCCCGCGACCGTAGTGGGCATGGGTATGCAATCGACCTCGCGCTGCTCGATTGTGCCCTCGCCTCGCAAGTGAACGTAGCCCAGGCATATCTGACCAGCGGAACGGTGCCCAAGCGGCAGGGCAACTCGCACCTCCAGATCGTTCCCTACCAGCTATTCGAGACGGCCGATGGATACATGGTGCTGAATGTGGGAAACGACTCGCAGTGGCAGGCTTTCTGCACTGCGGCAGGAGCCACCGAACTGGGCGCGGACCCACAGTTCACAACGAATCGCCAGCGAGTGGAGTTGCGCGGTGAGGTGGTGCCAGAAGTTGCTGCGATCATGAAATCGTTACCCACAAGCGCGTGGGAGAAACGATTAACCGCGGCGAACGTCCCTCATGCTGTCGTTCGAGACTACGCGGGAATCTTCTCCCATGAGCAAACGGCAGCCCGTGGCATGAAGTTGACTGTCCGCGACCCTGCCGGAAACCCGGTCGATCTGATTGGCAACCCCATTCACATCGCTGGCGGACAGGTTCCAACACCCACAGCGCCTCCGCGACTTGGAGAGCAAACAGACGAAGTGCTGCGTGAACTCGGACTGACTGCCGAGGAGGTAAACGTCCTCCGCGAGAAGGGCGTCGTGTGAGGGTGGCTTGGATGCTGCAACCTGATGAAAGACAACGGATGGTCGCAGGGTGATCTCGCACGGCTGTTACGGCTCAAGAGTACACGCACCATCCGCTACTGGTTATCAGGGGATAGGGAGATAAGGCCCGT
>DASZJS010000341.1:0-6560 GCA_035947935.1 Gemmata sp.
CCTACTCTGTTTTATTTGGAAGGGAACCAAGGGAATCCCCTGACTGCTTACCGCGTTCCGATTTGGCCACGAATAACGCTGTTGTCAGGTCACCGGTCACATTCACCATCGTTCGGGACATATCCAGAATCCGATCCACACCGAACACAATCGCGATTGCGCCTGCCGGTACGTGGACCTGAACCAGAATGAGTCCAATCAGGGGAAGCGACCCTCCCGGCACCCCGGCAACTCCGGTTGCGGTCAGGATACAGAGTAACAACACGACCAACTGCTGCCCGAGTGACAGATCGGTACCGAAGAGTTGCGCCAGGAACAGCACCGTCACCGACTCGAACAATGCCGTGCCGTTGTGATTCGTCGAGGCGCTCAGAGGTAGGACAAATCGCGACACATCAGGCGGAACCCCTAACTCTTCCTCCGCACACTTCATTGCGGTGGGAAGCGTAGCGCTCGATGAACTCGTGCTGAAAGCCGTAATCATCGTTACCCAACTCTTACGGAAGAACTCCAGCGGAGACATCCCGCCCAGGAACTTCACCAGGAGTGGCAGCACGATACAGAGGTGAATTGCCAAGCCGGATAGCACAGTCAGCACGAACGCCGCGAGGGCGATGAGCAATTTGTATCCGAATAACGCAGTCGTCGAGAAGATCAGGCAGAAAACGGCATACGGAGCAATGCGCATGGCCAGCCGGATGACGAAATCGGCGATCTGGTTGACCCCTTCCAGGAACTCGATGATGAGCTTTGCCTTGCTCTCTTCGATCCGGGTCAGAGCAATCCCAACGAGCAAGGCCGTGAAGATGATTGCCAACATATCCTTATCGACCAACGCCAGAAATGGGTTGGCCGGGACTATGTTGACGAAAGTACTCACCCCGAACTCTTTCTTTTTGCTCGCTGCGAGCTTCTCGCTTACTTCTTTCTCGTGTTCGGCCAGGAGTTGGTTCCGCTGAACTTCGGGGACGAAGTGACCCGGCCGCACGGTATTGACCAGAGTCAATCCAATCGCTCCGGCACATGCTGTGGTGATGAAGACATAGGCCAGCATCCGGACCCCAACCCGACCAATATTCCCGGTTCCTCCCAGTCGTGTAACACCGACCGCCAGCGAGGCAAACACTAACGGGATGATGGCCAGGAAGATCAAATTCAGAAACACCGTCCCAACCGACTTGGTAATGTTGTTGACGACCCACTCGACGGCGTGCTTGGAAACAACGTCATTCTCGACGAGAGCATTTACGAGACAGCCGAGCGCGGCCCCACCTACAAGACCAAGAAGAATGGGGGTATGCGAAACATGATGGGCAGAAGACATGGGCGTCGTAAGGCTCTGGGGGTGGTTTGTGGGATGGTGAGGTTGTGTTGTACCGCCTTGAAGGGTAACCCGCCATCCCACCACGCTGTCCCTCAATCGCTGGCCATTCTCCACGCTGTCGCTAAAGTGTTGTAAGACTACTACCCAGCAACCTCACCACCTCACAACACGACAACAAACCACACCAAAACCACCATGTTCGACCTCATCATCCGCAATGGCCGGGTCGTCGATGGATCCGGGTTACCGTGGTTCTACGCCGATGTGGCGATTCGCGGCGATCGAATCGCCGCCGTCGGCAGACTTGAAGCGGCTTCCGCAACGCAGACCCTCGATGCGACCGGGAAGGTTGTATCTCCCGGATTGATCGATGCACACGTTCACGGCGATCTGGCGCTGATCGCGGACCCATTGCACGAACAGGGCGTTCGCCAGGGAGTGACGACGCACGTACTCGGACAGGATGGCGTTGCATTCGCACCCGGGTCGCCTGCCACTCAGACCTACATGCGGCAATACACCGCCGGGTTCAATGGCAACTTCCCAACGCCCGGCCGCGAGTGGCGAACGATTACCAAGTATCTGTCGCAATTCGATGGTCAGTGTTCCATCAACGCCTGCACGCTGATCCCGAACGGGAATGTGCGGATGGAAGTGATGGGCCTCGATCCACGAAAACCCACAGCCGATCAACTGAAGAAAATGCGGGCGATTGTCCGCGAGGGAATGGAACAGGGGGCTGTTGGGCTATCGAGCGGTCTGGACTACATTCCGAGTATCTATGCCGATGAGGATGAGTTGACTGCACTCTGCGAGGAGATAGCCCCGTTCGGTGGAATCTACGTTACTCACATGCGGGGGTATAACGAGCAGAAAGCCCCAGTCGCTTTGCAAGAAGTCTTCAACATCGGCAAACGAGCCCCCTGCGGCGTTCATGTCTCGCACTTTAATTGCCTTGCCGACCAGACGATTCCGCTTCTCGATGAGGCCCGGGCCGCTGGCGTGGATGTGACCTTCGATCTGTATTGCTATCTCTATGGCAGCACGATTGTGGCGATGCTAACGCTTCCTCCCGAACTACTGGAAGGGGGTATCATCCCGACCGTGAGTCGGCTCAAGAACCCGGCTGTGCGAAAGGATCTCGAAGCTGCGTTCGCCGATCCTCGATTTCCTATCGAAACGATCCGACTGGCGAGCCTGCCACACGACAATTACCGACACCTGGAAGGATTGACGTTGCCTGTCGCGGCCGAAATCGTCGGGCAATCGATCATTGACTTCACCTGCGACCTCCTGATCGCGACCAATCTTGCAGCGGGTTGCGTGATCCGTCACTTTGCCGCGCGCGAGAAGCTGGACATCTTGAAGTTGATGCAACACCCTTTGATGATGGCCGGGAGCGATGGTATTTACGTGGGCGGTCGGCCGCATCCGCGCGGAACGGGTTGCTTTGCCCGCTACCTCGGGCACCACGTTCGTAATGGCGATTGGTGGCTCGAAGAGGCCGTGATGAAATGCGCCTACCACACCGCCCGTCGGTTTGGACTCAAGGATCGCGGACTCATCCGTGAGGGATATGCAGCCGATGTGATCGTCTTCGATGCGGACACAATCGCGGATCGCTCGACCTACGATGACGGCAAGGCGCTGGCAGTGGGGATGGAACACGTACTGGTGAACGGCACACCCGTGTTGCTCAACGGCGAACGTACACCAGCCCGCCCCGGCCGGGGATTGAAGATGCAATGATACACCGCACCATTTGGAGGCACGCATGAAGCATTTGCTCGGACTGGAAGGGTTGTCGGCTGCGGAGTTGACTCACATTCTGGATACCACCGATCGATTTCTTGGGGTGGGTATTGGGGATGCCCCCAAGCGGGATGACCTCAAGGGAAAGGTGGTCATCAACCTGTTTTACGAGCCATCCACGCGAACCCGAGTGAGTTTCGGGCTTGCGGCACGTCGGCTGGGTGCCGATGTGGTCGATTTCTCCCCCGGCGGATCGAGTACTGCCAAGGGTGAGACGTTCATCGACACCGCGAAGAACATCGAGGCAATGGGTGTGAACGCAATGGTCATCCGGCATTCCTCACCGGGTGCGCCGCACGTCCTCACGAAACATCTGTTGCCGCACGTTCGGGTCATCAATGCAGGGGATGGGGCACACGAACACCCCACACAGGGATTGCTCGACATCTTCACTATCCGCAAGCGACTCGGGCGAATCGCCGGGCTTACGGTGGGGTTGGTGGGAGACATCGCTCACAGCCGGGTGGCGCGGAGTAATATCCACGGTCTCAAGTCTCTAGGCGCGCATGTGATCGTGTGTGGGCCGACGACTCTCGTACCGACCGAGGTGGAGCAGTTGGGCGTCGAAGTGGCGCACAGTCTCGATGCGATCCTGCCGCGGTGTGATGTGCTGAACCTGCTCCGCATCCAGTTCGAGCGACAGCGAAGTGGGTTATTCCCCTCCATCCGTGAATACCGGCTGCTATTTGGCATGGATGGGGAGCGGATGACACAAGCCAAGCCGGGTGTTTTGCTCCTGGCACCGGGACCGATCAACCGGGGCGTCGAGATCACGCCGGACGCCGCGGATGGGTCGAACTCGGCGATACTAGATCAGGTGACTCACGGCGTTGCTGTCCGGATGGCGGTACTCTCGGAGTTATGCAAAGCGGCGTAGACCAATGTCGCTTACCAGACTGGCGGCAGATAACTGAAGAATCGCGTCAAATGCCGACGCGATTGTCCAATGGTGAAAGTCTCTTCCGACTCCTCGTCCTGTTCGTCAACCAGGGTGTTGCGGAACTCACGCACACGATGGGCTGCCGCAAGGAATGGATGAGCGATACCACGGGCCGATGTGATTGCATCGAGTAAGTCTCGCATCGGGGGCTGAGTATCCCGTTTCAGTCCCTCCTGCCAGTATCGACGCAACCCCGCCTCGAACACTGCGAACAGTCGAACTAAATACGTCGCCACAAGTTTGGCTGCGGTGCGTGCCACATCCTTCGACTGAACTCCTCCGGGAGTACCGTCGGGTCCGTGCGCATCCGCTCGGCCAGAAACGCGACCGCCAACGTGGCGATCTCATACTCCTGCTCAACCTGCTTGATCCGAGTGATCCACTCATCCCGCTTCAGCATGGTGTGCCCGGAGTAACTCGACCATCTGCCGGAGGGCGTTGAGAGTGAGTGGTTGCTCGTCGCTCATTCCATCGCGGGTTCGCTCTCGGACAAACCAGTCAGTTCCGCGGCGGTAGACGATCGCCATGTTATCGTAGGCGGGCATGATGTATATAGGTCGCACTGCCCATCATTCCGAACCCCAAACCGAGAGGCCGGTTCGAGCAACACCTGGATATCCCAATGCTGCATCCGGAGCATCGGTACCGCGTAAGGTCCGATTGGATGGTCATCCGTGATCCGCTTAGGTGCCCGGCGGGTAGCCCAATCGAGTTCCTTGCACCAGCCCTCGACCCGTATCACCAGCTCGTTCACGGCAGCGATCCATTCGTCGCGCACTGCCACGTTGTTGACTTCTGGTGTTGTTCCGTTTGTTTCACTCATCGAAAGTTCCTCCGCAAACGAGCCATACTCTGGATCATACCGCCACACCTCACGCTCCCACAACGTAAGGCAGGACGTATGGCCCCTTGGGGATCACCGCCAGTTTTGCACCCGGACCGTATTCGGTCAGCGAGTCAGCAACCGCCGATTCCACACTCGCGACGGGTTCCACCTGGCACTGTCGCAACACATCCGCGCTTAGTCCGTGAGAAATGACTTTCACTCGGCAGTGATCCAGAACCTTCTGGAACATAACCAACTGCCACTCATCCATATCGCAGATATCGGGATGACGAGAACGGGCAGAGCCGTGGAGAGATTGGCTAGTTCGTCCAGATGCCAATGATCCATGACCCTTCAATTCGGCCACGGCGCTGCCTGAGGTGTTGTACCGATTGTTTGTGCGATAGTCTTCGAGCAAGGCTCGGAACTCCGGACTGCCAAGCCCTTCCGTCAGGCTCGCGGCCAACACGATCGTTCCGCCCTGCTTCACAATCGGCAAAGCACCTGTTAGCCCTTTCACCGCCTGATACCAAGTCGTATCCAGTGGGTATCCCGCGCAGCTCGTCACCACGACATCGCACGGCTGCGACACTCCGGCTTTCACCACCTCCCGACAAAACCGCACGCCCTCTTCCCACGCCTGGATCATGTCCCCCGCTCCGAGCCACGTCACTCGCCGCTTGCCATCGATGCAGACGTTCACGATGAAGTCACACCCGGCCATCAGCGCAATTCGCGTGTTCTCCTCGTGGACGGGGTTCCCCTCCACAATCCCACAGTCCGCTTTGGGGTGTTCCAGGAACTTTGGCCCGTGCCAAACCTTCACCGTTTCCAGGGCCGCGATTCCCGGACAGATCAACTTCCGCCCACCGCTGTAGCCTGCCATCAGGTGCGGTTCGATGAGACCCGTTGTGATCTTGAGTTCGGCTTTGGTGTACCGACTGTCGATCCACGCCGGGACGCCATTTGGCGTCGTGCCGAGATACTCGTGTTCTTCGCGTTCTTTCCCGTGGTGGTTCTCGCAGCGCTGGGTTCTGGCAATTTCCTCACCGACCAGTTCGACCAGCTCTTCGCCCTCGTTCGGGCGGTGCAGGCCGGTCGCGATCAGGATGGTGATCCCGGATCGTGGAACTCCAGCGGCTTCAATTGTCCGCAGCAGAGCCGGTAGGATCAGCTTGTTCGGCACAGGTCGGGTAATGTCGCAGATGACGATACACGCCGACTTCTTCCCCCGAGCGAGTTCCGCGAGCGGTTTCGAGCCGATGGGGTTCTTCAAAGCAGCTTCGAGCACTGCCTCGGGATTGGGAAGTGGTTCTGCCGGACGAATTGCCAGCGGCGGCGCAATTAGCCGCTCATCCGGAAGGGTGACATCGAGCCCAGTTTTGCCGTAGTCGAGAGTGATTTTCATGGGACGGAATAGGGATCGGAATTTCAGGGGGATTACAATTGCTTACACTGAGAAGTTGTAGCCCGCAGAGAAGGGAATGACGAAAAAACCCCACCGTTCTTTAGCTTGCGCTGGAGAACGATGGGGCCGGAACAGAGAAGAGGCAGAACTTGGGATATACTGATCGTCTGGCTGTGGGATGTCAACCGCACTTTTAGAATTTTTCCTGCCTGCAGTTCTGTTTGAGTTCAGCGGGACATAGCGCGGAGCC
>DASZJS010000342.1:0-2713 GCA_035947935.1 Gemmata sp.
GCCGCGTGCCCCTTCACGATGCAACTGGGGAAGTTGTCGGCGTACTCGGAGTTTACCAGGATGTCACCGAACGGAAACGCCTTGAGGAACAGCTTCGCCAAGCTCAAAAAATGGAGGCCATTGGTCGCCTTGCTGGCGGAATTGCCCACGACTTCAACAACCTTCTGACAATCATCTTTGGGAATGCACACCTTTTGCGCCAACTCCCAAGTGGAACACCAGATATCCCCCAGTTGATCGATGACATTCACGATGCAGCCGATCGGGCTGCCGCCCTCACCCGACAACTGCTGACATTCAGCCGCCGGCAGCCATCCCGCCCTGAGGTGATCGATCTGAGTGAAGTTGTTGCGAGTCTGGCTGGTTTACTGAGGCGTTTGCTCGGAGAACGAATTTCGGTTCGCACACAGGTTGCCCCCGATCCCGTTCGCGTTCGGGCCGATCGGGGCCAGTTGGAGCAGGTGGTGATGAATCTGGCTGTAAACGCTAGGGATGCGATGCCCGGTGGTGGCACGTTGAGCATTTCTACGTCATCGGTCACTGCTCCGTGTGGACTGGGGAATGCCTCAACGCGATTCGTCCGCTTGACGATTTCCGATACCGGGGTTGGAATGTCTGACGAGGTGAAAGCAAGGATATTCGAGCCATTCTTCACCACGAAGGAGCCAGGTAAGGGGACAGGATTGGGGTTGGCAACCGTTTACGGAATTGTCGAGCAGGCAGGCGGGCACATTGAAGTCGAGTCCGCTCCAGGAGCGGGCACAACATTCCGTATCGGTCTACCGTGGTGCGATTCCTTGCCGCGGCCATCGACGATCATTGCGGCCCGAAACTCCGGTATGGGAGGGACGGCGGGACAAGGGAAATCGGTCCTACTGGCGGAAGATGAAGATGGAATACGGAAGTTGGCGCGGTTCGCACTCGAAGCACACGGCTACACTGTCGTGGAAGCCGAAGATGCCGAGACTGCCATTCCGCTGGTCACACCGGATCGACCGATCGACCTGTTAATCACCGATCTGATAATGCCGGGGATGGATGGGCGAGAACTGGCTTCCCGGGTGAGGGGCATTTTCCCCGAGGTTGGCGTTGTATTTATCTCGGGATATGTCCCGGATGCCCATCGTCTCGAAGGACTTCCGGGAGCACTGTTTTTACCAAAGCCGTTCAATCCGAGCGATCTCGTCAAGATTGCCGCGAGGGCCATTCGACGAACGATATCTGCTCAAGAGACACTGGTCGGCCCGGGAGCAGCAGACAATACAGTAAGCGGGAACTGAAATGTCCCGGCGCGATGGAAACGCAAGCGACCGGAGGTCATGGCTTCAGATGATAGGTCATGGTTCTTCTCGTGAAGAACCTTGTGGAACGCGAATGCCCTCTGGGGATCGGGGTCCATGTCCCACCGTGTTCTGTTTGTTGCAGACGATCCAAACCTCCAACGATCGCTTCGTCTGATGCTTGAACCACTCCAGAAGGAGTGGGAGGGCCATTTCAGTCGGGGTGGACCTGATGTGTTTGCGCGCCTCGATGAATCCGCCTTCGATACCCTCGTCACCGACAGCCGATTGGCTGGGACGAACTGCGGAGAGATGCTCACGGAGGTCCGTCGGTGCCACCCTCAGACGGTTCGGATTGCCCTCATCAACCCCAAGGAGGAGGACGATCTGGTTCGCCTGGCCTCCGTGGCTCACAGGCTTCTCGCCAAGCCCTGCGATCAGATCGAACTCCACGCGGCGATCCAGCGTGCCCATTCCTTGCGAGAACTTCTAAAAGGTTCTTCACTCGCCGCGGTTGTCGGTCGCCTGGGAAGTGTGCCGACTCTTTCCACGCTTTATACGCGAATTGCCGATGAGCTGATGTTCCCAAACTACTCACTTGCCACCGTGGGTGATCTGGTCGCACAGGATCTAGGGATTGCGGCCCGAATGCTCCAGATGGCAAACTCAGCTCTTGTAGGTCTGCGGCGACCAGCGACCACTCCGAATCAGGCAGTCCGAATTCTCGGTGCCGATCTCACACGGACACTCGTGCTGGCAGCCGACCTGTTCTCGCGGTACAACCCCATCTCTCTCAAACCCTTCTCGATCGAGTTGTTGTGGGAACACGGTCAGCAGGTGGCGGAACTGGCAACCCAGATTGCTCGGGCCGAACGAGCTGGGGACCGCGTTGTGCGTGAATCGGGGTTGGCCGGCCTATTCCACGATATCGGCCGATTGACTCTCGCGAGCCAGCTTCCAGGGCCATACAGGGAAGTGATGGGAGCGATGCTGTCCGAAAACCTCTCGGCAGCCGATGCCGAGAGGCGATTGTTCGGGGCATCGCATGCCGAAGTCGGTGCTTATTTGTTGGGTTTGTGGGGACTTCCAGACCCATTGGTGGAGGCGGTTGCCTGGCACCACGACCCCTCGGCCTGCCCTGGTAATTCGTTCACGCCGCTGACAGCAGTTCATGTCGCGGATGCTGTCCTCCGGGCAGAGGAGGGGGTATTGCCCGACATGGAATACCTTGAGCGGCTGGGGTTGGCCGAGCGGTGGGATGTGTGGAAAGAACTGCCTGCGAAGGAAGTACAAGCGAAATAAGTCGATTGTGCAATCACAATCTGACCCAAGCGGTCCTCTTCCTTTCCCCCTTTCTCGATGATGCCAATTGGCTATCCCTTCTCCTATCCTTCCTTGGCACCTTCCGTTTAGGTGCTTGGAGTTCATTTCTT
>DASZJS010000343.1:0-3190 GCA_035947935.1 Gemmata sp.
AAACTGGCAAGGTGGAAGGTCCAATTGGCCGCGATGCTGCCGCGGGGAAATCTCTGTCGCCCAAACGCAACAAGTAACCGGCTCCCATCCGGAGTCAGAGCAATTGCGTGGGGAGCTATCGCCGACGTGCCAGCGGGCCAGTTGAGGTGTAAATCCAGGGTTTGCCAGTTTACGGGCTGTTCGCGCGGATCACACCACTGGATCAGATACGGCACGCGGGATTGCACATAGGCTGCCGTGCCCATTACAAGTCGGCTGTGGTCATCAGCAATTGCGTATGGCATCGTCAGTTGTGTCTGGCTGCCGAATGGAACCGTGCCCGTCGCGAGATCCAGCCACACAGCGCTGTCGGCCCCATTCGCTTCGACCCCGTAGGCAATCAGCAGTTGCCTGCTATTGGGGGTAAAGTGAAGCCCATGAATCCGCTTACACTTTTTGAGTTTGTACGACCTCACCCGTGGTTCCTCTTCATTACATTGGCCATTCGCTTCCGGTTGCTGCGCCCTCCGGGATCGGGCGATTCCAGAAGTACGCCTGTGCTGGCTGTTCCTGCCCGACGATCTTCACCTCCGCCCGAATGAACGGCCCTGGTACTTCCTCAAACTTATCCAGTTCGCTCAAGCAAAACTCGTTGACAGCCCACAACTCACCGCGAACAGCCAGACCATTCTCTTCATCCGTCACTAGACCCGGATGGAGACCGAGATCGATCACCCGATAGCGCGATTCGGTCAGCGCTTCTCCGAGAAATTCCTGATCGCCGATCAATCGGTTGTTCCGGAGCCCTCGCTTGAGAGTTCCATACACGAAAAGAATCGTTCTCCCCATCGCTCACCTCTGAAGGTACACTTGATAAACCCTGAACGTGACACTCTCCTCTTTATCGAGTTCGATCATGACTGCCCCGAAGGTTACTCGTCGTGATGCGCTGAAGGCCGGGGCTGCTATAACTTTTTCCGCAGGCTTGCCACTTAAGACCATTGCAAATCCGCAAGGAGACGATCCCCCCAAGCCGGCCTCAGCACCGCCAGTTTTCGTTCACGCTTACACCGATCAACTGAGCTACGCACCTGGCGATGAAATGAAGGTTCACATCTCATCGAACGCGGACTGGTTTACCTTTCAAGTGCTGCTCGGGGGATCATCCGACTTACCCGGATTTCCTATCCTTCTTTTCCACGGTGGGAGCAGGTTGGACTATTCCATCCCAAAAGATGCTTCATCTCATGGCTGCCGTTGGCCAGCAGTTGACCGCAAATTCACGATTCCAAAAGATGCACCCTCGGGCTATTACCGGATCGAGTTCCGGTTCTTGAATGAGAAGGATCAATTTGTACAAGCCGATGCCTTTTTTGTTGTCCGCCCAAAGGAGCCCGGCAAAAACGCCAAGATTCTCCTTCAACTCAGCACAAATACTTACAACGCCTACACGAACTGGGGTGGGTATAGCCTCTATGCGTACAACGGCAAACACAAGGTTCAGGGTCGCCGCGTTTCATTTGATCGGCCGATCACTTCGCAATTCGATCGCTGGGAAAGTCACTTTGTGAAATGGGCCGAGAATAATGGCTATACGCTCGATTACTGCGTGAACTCCGATCTCGAATTCCGCCCCGAACTCCTCAAACACTACAAGCTCGTGCTCAGCGTCGGACACGATGAATACTGGTCTACTCCGATGCGGGATAATCTCGAAAAATACATCGGCGATGGCGGCAACGTGGCTTTCTTCAGCGGCAATACCTGCTGCTGGCAAGTGCGGAGCGAAGAGAATGGCCGCGCTTTGGCGTGTTGGAAGCAGAACTTCGGCGACGATCCCTACTACAAGTCCGGCAATCACAAATTGCTCACGTCGCTCTGGAGTCATTACCTCGTGGGAAGACCTGAGAACTCACTGACTGGAGTTGGGTTTCTGTGGGGCGGTTACCACCGGAGTCACGGTCAGTTCATGGATGGCTCGGGAGCCTATACCGCCCACCGGCCGGACCACTGGCTTCTCGCAGGCACAAACCTCAAGCGTGGCGATCAGTTCGGGGCCAAGTTGCCGGGTTACAAAGTGGTCGGATACGAGTGCGATGGATGCGAACTTGTGTGGAAAGACGGCCTACCGTTTCCCACGCACAACGATGGGACTCCGCGCGACTTCGAGGTCGTGGCCACGGCACCCGCCCGATGGCACCCCGACGATTGCGAGTGGTACGAGAAGTGGGAGAAAGGCCGCACCGGACAGGCAGTGATCGGTACCTATACCCGTGGCGGAACCGTCGTCACCGTCGGCAGCACCGACTGGAGCCACGGTTTACGAGGTAAAGATCCCAATATCGCGCGGATCACAAAAAACGTCCTCGACAAACTGGGAAAATAAGTTCGTAACGAAGACCCACAATGCCAACGCAAGGCAACAACATCCGTTATTGAGGTAATAGTCGGTGATCGGTGGGTTATTGACGCAGAATGAGAGTATGGAAGAGCTTTCGGATTTTTTCAGAGTTTTCTCATAGACTCAATGTTGTCTCATTTTTACTTGACCAATCACTGCCCAACCTTCAGCATCATATATCACCCGTTCAATTCACGCGAACGGCTTCCTACGCCAAGTCCCGGGGTTTCCCATGCCCGTTCTTAAGGTTCGTTGCCCGGAATGCGATGCATCCATCCGTGAGACCATCCAGTCGGTTAATGAACCGACAGATTTCCCACTGACCTGCCCCAAGTGCAATTACGAGTTCACCGCGACTGCGGTACCGGAAGCCCCATCTCAAAAGAACGAGAAAAAGAAGCCGCTCAAAGCGAGTAGGCGTCGAGATGACAACGATGATGATGACGACGATGAGGCCCCACGGAGGAGGGATAGAAATGTTCGAGAAGAGAAGCGCAGTTCCCACGTACCCTTGCTGATCGGTGGAGTGGTCGGCGGACTATTTCTGTTGATCGGCGGCATTGTGGCTTTGGTGGCATTCGGGGACTCGAAGGACACCGACAAGGACACAGTCAAATCGGACTCTTCTTCGGTTCAGAAACCATCGCCGCAAGTGCCAGGTGGCTCAAACTCTGGTCCTGGTACCGGCTCCCGCCCACCTGCTGGCCTTGGAAATACAACCATCGGCCCCAAAACCGACCCCGTCCAACCTACCGGCCCCGGTAATACGTCAACCATTGGCCCAAAACCTGACCCCGTACAACCCACTGG
>DASZJS010000344.1:0-15196 GCA_035947935.1 Gemmata sp.
CTCCGCCAAGGAATATATTGCATTTGCTGCGTCGCAACCGGCGGTGAGCGCAAAGGCCGATACACTTCGTCGGGCCGCTACTATGTACAGGCTGGCAGACGACTCGGCACTCGCCGTTACCACACTCCAGGAAGCGACCAAACTGCCCGACCTGCCCGATGCGGTGGCGGGGCCGGTGTGGGTTGATCTGGCCGATGCCCTGCTCGCGGCCAAACGCCCGGATGAGATGTGGCCGGCGTTCAACGAGGCGATGAAGTCAGGTGGTCTGATGTCCACTATCACCCGTTACCGTCTCGCAAATCACTTCGCGGAGATATGGTTCAAGCTCACGGATCAAACATTTGCTGCTCTGCGGAACACGAATATGCCTGAATCGGCGTTACTAAAGCTAAACTCCTTAAAGAACAAGAAATACTCGCGCCGAGATTTGGTGGAGGAAATCTCCAAGATCCTCGACACCGACGAACTCAAGCAATTTCAAAGTATCGTCTTGAACAATGCCTTCGCGGATGCCCGACAGCCCGAATACAGTCGGCTGGCTCGCTTGCTTTACGAACAGATTGCCAATCAGACGAATATCAGCCAGGCGGAGCAGGAATTTCAGGAGAGCGCTCTGGACAAACTGGCATATGAATTGATCCGGCTAAACGACTTCGCGACGGCCGAGCTTTGCCTCCGCAAGCAACTGCATACATATCCCACTGGTCCCGAAGCATCTCACGGCCGGTTGCTGTTGGGGGTGTGCCTGTTGCAACTCGCTGCAGTACCGCCCCCGACTGGGCCAACTCTCACCAAGGTCACCGCCATTCGGACGGAGGCTCTCCAGTTGTTCCGGACGATTGTCGCCGAGGCCGATGCGAAACTGAAAAGAGACGGCAAACTCAGCGAACGGGATGCGTGGTTGCGACTCCAGGCCGCTCTCCGCATCCTCCAGACATACCAGCAGATGAAGAATCCCCTCGATCTGCTGGTCGAATCCGCGGACTTGCTGCAACGACACCGCGGCACAGTCGAGGAACTCATCATCTTGAGCCTCGTGTACCATGCGTTCAAACAGAAGGGCGATATCAGCAAGGCGCTGGAAACCCGGGACAAGATGAAGGAATTGTTCGATCGTCTTCCACCCAGCGCGTTCACCGCAACCAGCGGCGAATGCAGCCGGGAGTACTGGGAAAAAGTCTGGTTCACGCCGGAAAAAAAGTAGGTCGCAGACGAGGGGCGAGGGACAGGAAAGACGATGCCTTGCTGACGCTTGCTCTCGAACCGTGCGCCAGCATGGATAAGCTGACAGAACCTGTTCACTGCCTACTATTGACGAACTACTGATGCTCAGGATTGCGCTGTTCACCGGTAATTACAACTACGCGATTGACGGCGTGGCCCGAACCATGAACCGACTGGTCGGGTTCCTGGAGAACGTCGGTATTCCCGTGCGGGTGTTCGCGCCGACTGCGGCAAAGCCTCTGTTCCCGCACAAGGGGACACTCGTTTCCGTCCCATCTGTCCAGATTCCGACCAATCCCTACCGACTCGCTCTTGGGTTGCCGCCATCCGTTCGCCGGGAACTCCGGGCGTTCGCCCCAACTGTGATTCATCTTCACACCCCCGATCTCCTTGGTTTCGCGGCGTTGCGCTGGGGCCGGTTTCACAACATCCCGGTTGTTACAACCTACCACACCCATTTCAGCGGCTATTTGAAGTATTACCGAATGGGGCTTCTCGACCCGGTTGTCTGGTGGCTGATGCGGCGGTTTTACAAACAGTGCGACCAGGTATTTGTCGCCGCCGCCTCGATGGCCACGGAATTGCGTCAGCACGGTGTCTGCGCGAACTATGTTGAGGCACCGTTCGGAGTGGACACCAACCAGTTCCACCCCGGGCGGCGATCGCTGGAATGGCGGCGATCACTTGGAATCGGCGACAACGAGGTGGTGGTCAGTTTTATCGGGAGATTGGTTTGGGAGAAAGGCTTGGCGGTTTTCGCGGATGTCCTGAATCGACTTCACGCGGATGGGGTGAAGTTCCGTTCCCTGGTTGTTGGCGATGGACTCGCCCGGGCGGGTTTTGAAGCAATGCTCCCGGATGCCATTTACACGGGATACCTGACCGATGACGCCCTGTCGACAGCGTTCGCATCGGCCGATGTGTTCTTCAACCCCAGCGCATCGGAAACCTTCGGGTGCGTAACGGTCGAATCGCTTGCGAGTGGGTTGGCGGTTGTGGCAGCCGACGCGCCCGGCAGCCGCGACATCATCCGCGGTGGAGTGGATGGCATCCTCTGCCCGCCCGAAGATCGCGACGCGTTTGCCGTCGCGCTTCGGCAGTTGATCGAAAACTCAGCCGTTCGTGCCGCTCTGCGGCAGAGCGGCCTTCAACGGGCCACGAGCTATCGGTGGGATATTGTTCTGGAAGCGATGGTGGGGAACTACGAGAAGGCCTGTGTAACGAGCCGTAAATGATTTAACGAGCCGGAAGCGTGAGCGACGGTAAACAAGTAAACAAGAACCGTCGCTCACGCTTCCGGCTCGTTAAATCCGGTTCGGCAATCACTCCACGCTGAGGTTATCGCCAAGTTTGGCGAGAGCTTCGCTTTCGATTTGGCGAACGCGTTCGCGGGTGAGCCCGAGGCACTCGCCAATTTCCTTGAGCGTCTTGGGTTCCTCATCATCGAGCCCGAATCGCATACGAAGGACGGTCGCTTCCCGCTTGTCCATCTTGTCCAGCAGAACCATGACGTGCTTCAGGTCATCCGTTTCGACCATCTCCGTATCGGGGGTTTTGGAACGGGAATCCATGAGCATCTCGTCAATGCTCCACCCCTGTTCCCCCTGGTCGCTTTGCGGGGCGGCGTTATAGACCCGAATCGCCTTCTTGATGATGTTGAGTTTTTTCTTCGGAAGCCCCATGTACTTGGCAACTTCCTCGTGGGTTGGTGGGCGGCCGAGTTCATCGTTCAGCTTGTTGGTAGCGCGTCGCCATTTCGCCAGAAGCTCTACCATGTACGCGGGAATCCGGATGGTCTTGGCCGTGTTCACCAAAGCGCGCTTTATGCTTTGCTTGATCCAGTAACTCGCATAGGTGCTGAACCGCGTGTTCATCGTCGGGTCGAACCCTTCGACAGCGCGAAGCAGGCCGAGATTTCCCTCCTCGATCAAATCCTGAAGCGCCAGCCCCTTACCCGTGTACCCGCGAGCGATATTCACGACGAGTCTGAGGTTGGCGCGGACCATCTGGTCGCGCGCCTCGGTACTGCCCTCACCGATTTTGCGGGCAAGGTCTTTTTCCTGATCCGCTGTGAGTAGCGCTGTCTCATTGATTTCCCTTAGGTAGGTTTCAAGAGGAGACTGCACCACGTCTGGGCGATAGCGTCGGAGTCGCGACATGAACGGCATCCTGTCAGCTTGAGGTCCAGCGTCGGTCGCGGTCGGGCGTCCTGCCGCAGCCGGACCCTAATTCGGTCCGACCGATTGGGGTTGAAGGTGATAGTCCATGTTGGACTGCCACCGGTCGAACCCGCAAGGACGTATCGACCGCTGAAACGATAACCTGGATGAAGGTGACGAAGGAACGCACGGTCGAGGGGGGAAAGTGACCGGCACTGGTTATACACAGCGCACAACCCGAACGCCGCGACCTCTGGGGGGAGGTTCCGACCATTTTTGGTCGTGTGGACGAACGAGGCGCATGACCGCTTGAACCGAACGGGAGGATTCTACGGCCACACCAAACATATATTCAGTTACGGTTGAAGTTCAACAATTTTTTCACGTCAGAGCGTGTAAGAATTCGTTTCTTCCACCCAAATCGTTACAACACCCATAGTTTTAGACTACTCGTTGCAAGAAAAGTTCCGATGTTCTTGGAGAACAAAAGAACGTCAGGACGGATTTTTCTCTGAGAGATGACAATGCGACGATTATCGGTGTGCAGATGCCTCACTCGCTAAAGTATTAGGGGATTATGACTTACCTATACTTGATGTGGGAAACTCTGCTATGAGTACGAATCGCCAGTTTTGAAGTTCCGCTTATTGCTCAAGCCCAAAGGTCCACGATTGAGGTCGAGGTGCGGAAGCACCATCCGCTAGCGCTTCGGGCTTGTATCGAGGTTCTCGCATAACAACCACAAGAGACCAACTTCAAAACCGGCGCTTCAGGCTTGAAGTAGAACAAACTTCGCGAAGTATCTGAGCCCTTCCAAGCAAGATCGTCACCGGATCGTGAATTCGTGTTTCGCCAAGTCGATTGCTGGCGTGGTGTATTCGGGGCGTCTGAAGAGTCGCCGGGTTTGTTCGTCCGGGAATTGCGGATTCACTTGAACATTTTCGATCATCAGGTCCAATTCAAACTTCTGGACCTCCCACCGCAGCACAACATGCGTTGGATACTGGACAGCAACCTGCGTCGATCGCGGGTCGGCTCCAGGAAGGGCAACCGTTTTCACGGCCTTCACCTCAGCCGAGCAAAGTAGTTTGTCTTTGCTGTCGCGGACGAGGTGTTTTTTGACCTGGGGGCGGCCTTCGGGCACCACATCGGCATCGAATATCACTTCATTCTTGATCGCCAAACCGGCTGGCGTTTTGCTCTGCCAGCTCAAGGTATAGGTGCGATCGGATTGATTCTTCGCCGCGTTATACTGGATGTTCTTTGGGAAGTTGTGCAAGTTGAGAGCCTGCATCACCCAGTCCGGTTCAAACGGAATGCCTCCAGGCAGTTTGGCACGTCCCGCTTCAAAGTCGGTGTGCGATGCGAAGACGAAAGTTGGCTTTGGGGCTTCAAAATAGATCCAGAACTGATCGGAATTTGAACCTAAATCGACCGTCCCTGCCATGTTGCCTTTGCCCGTCATTCGGAAATTCCGCGGTTGATTGGCCGTCATATCGCCATGGAGGGTTAAACCGATACTCCCGCCGAGCGCGTTTCCGTCGCGTGCCGTAAACTTGACCTCTCCACTGAGCGTCTGGAGTCGGCTGGCCCGCTCGTCCAGATAGTCCACGAGTTGAGCGGCGGTGACCTGCGGAACGGGCGTATTAGGGCGTGGTGTCGGATCGGTTCGCGTCCCGAACAGACTACAGCCGATGGCACCCGACAGCAAAACCACAAACAGGAACACATGAAGCGAACGCATGGATACAACCTTGGGCTTTCGCCCGAGCGGAGGATGTCACACCCACCCCAAAACCCGGAACACTTCGGTCTGAACCGCCGCGATCTGGTCGTCGGTTAGTCGCGGATCGGTGACCTGATGAACCGTACCGCCTTTTGCGTCTTTCAGAAGCAGAACATCCCGGCCAGCGGCATCCCGAATCACGTCCTCGAAGCGGAAGCGCTTTCGCCGCATGAGCAGGAGAGCAACAACATACCGGAAGTTCATGCCGTCCGGATCGGTTGAGTCCTTGAGACGATCGAAACATCCGAGAAGCATGTCATCGTTCACCACCAGCTTTCGGGGCTTGTCTGTTGTGGGCATCCGGCCGCTCCAGTGAGCAATCGCGTCTGGTGGCGAACCGGGCCACATCTCGGCGGCATAGTCAATTCGCACCAACTTGCCGACCTGCTCCACCAGGACTGCATGGAACTGATCGCCGGGCTTCAGTTCCCGCCCCGTCGCCGCACAGACCCTCGTTGGCCCCTGGATCTCGTACTCGGTCATCCCTGCCACCCATCTCGTTCTGTTTGAGGCGAGCCGGGAGCGTCAGCGACCGGAGTTGGACAGCACTCCGGTCGCTGATGCTCCCGGCTCGCCTTCATTCCTTCCGATGAATGGTATGCTCGCATTTGGTCCCCAGGCAATCAAGGGCGCGGTACAGTGGGGCTAGTTGTCGATCCGGGCGCAGGGGTTATTCCGTGTGGGACATTTGGGAGGGTCGGGCGGGCGAGGCGATCCACCTGTTCCCGTACCAGGAATCCCGTTTCTGACCCCACACCCGTGAAGGTCCACTTTACCTTGCCGTCAGGGTCGATCACCGCGAATCGCGGGACCGTCTCCACACCATAAGTCGCAACTGCGGCGGTCCCATCGTACACGGGAACCGCGAGTTTGAGCTGGTTGCGGTCCTTGATCCCACCCGCCACATCATCGAAAACAGCGAGTGGAATCACTAGTACCTCCGCACCATAACGCTTTTCCAAAGCATCGGCGATCGCCAGTGAGAGGGCCGTCGTTTCACTGCCAGGTTTGAAGAAGATCAGAATCACCGGCTTGCCCCGCTGATCCGAAAGCTGGATGTTCCCGGCACGCAGATTCGGGGCAAGTTGGCCAGGCTCCGGCCATTGTGCGCGAGTCACTGCGAGCGGCGATGAAGATGACGGGGGCGGGGGTGGTGCGACAACGCCCCGGCTTGCAGCATCCAGGGTACGTTTTGCCGCAATAATCGCCTCGCGATACGGGGTTCCTGGCGCTGTCTCCGCCAGATAGCCATCGAGTTCCTTCAACTTGCCCTCAAGAATCCTCGGTCCAAACCTCACGGCATCCCGAACCGGGACCGAAGCATCGGAAAGGGCTGTATAAGCAACCTCCACGTCAAGTCGGGTTCGGTCATACGTTCGACCGTTCAGTTTCTCGTGGTCCTTGAGTTCGTATTTGACCTCGATCCACGCAGCCAATTCGTTTGATCGGGCATGATTCAGAATAAGGCTTAAGAATTGCTCCGTTTGGTCCACATTGAGAAGCTTTTTGATTTCTCCCACAAAGTCATCCCGAGAAAACTCCTTGTTTTTTAGGGGATTAAGCTTCGTCAGCAACGATTCAGGCACATTCTCGCTCTTCAAAACAACAAACACTTGATCTGTCAGTTTGAAAGACGTCGATGAGAGGCCATCCCGCTGACGAATTACGCGATGAACCTTTCGGGCTGTCCCATCCTGGGTGGAAACCCAGACAGCATCCGCGCGGTGCCAGGATGTTTGCCCGCCCACCGGTTTTCCCCAGTCCGCCGACTGATGGTTCATCACGAGCATCTGACACTGCTCGGCATTGATGAACTCCAGTTTCCGGGCAACCCAAACCTCATCCGGACGGGTGGCCCCCGCCGCGATGGTCCAGGGCTCACCGGGACCAACGGATCGCGGAATGCGGGGTGGAAAGACCCCCAACTCGGATGGAGAGAACGCATCGAGTGGGATTGGTGGCACTGCTTGAGCGCTTGTATCGGCCGCCAATCGAAATGGCCGCCCGGTTGGCACCAGGAGATGAAGGGTACCATCCGTGTGGATTCGGACGATGTCGAGTCGGATGATTGGCGGAGCATTTTTGTCCGGCCCGGTACCGGTGACCGGCCTGGCGATACCCCCGACGGCATCCTCGGTTCGCAGCAGACTTGTCAGCACTGCAGCATCGGCCCAATTCTCTTGTCGGTCGAGGACAAACACGCGGAGAGTGAGTTTGTAATCCCGGCGCAATCGCTGTCCCGGACGATCTGGACGATTGTCGTTCTCGACAACAGTGCCGGCAAATGTGAACTCGTCCCCTTTCTGCAGGCCAGTTGGCCCCGGAGCCGAAACGAGCAAAGCGATAGCGAAAAGTCCGGTAGACACAAGTGGCTCCAGGCATGCCAGTTGCCGGGCGGCGGCACTATACCGGCGGCTGCGTGGAATGCAACGGCAGGTGGAAGAGAGGCAAAGTGGGGGGTATTTGGATGCAGATGAATGCGTCCCGCGCTTTCTGCAGCCCCGTTGGGGTTTAAAAACAAAGTAGCCGACTGGCGTTCATCAGAAGCCCCAACGGGGGTGCCAGTCAATAGGGTGTAAACCCCTGGAATCACACAAACGTCGGTCGTGGTTATTACGTTGGAACATTATTGCGGCTTGGGCTGCGACTCGCTACCCTATTAGGTGGACACTGCAAATCCCCAAGCGGGGTTGCGTCGTTCTACATATTAATCTGCATTCCGCACGCGACACGAATCCGTCGCGGGCCACTCGTCAGGTCGAGGAACCCATGCCAATCGCGATCACCTGCTCTGGCTGTTCGGCAGCGTTTGAGGTGCCCGACAAGCTGGCCGGTAAGACGATTCGATGCACCTCATGCAAAACACAAGTGAACGTCCCCGAGTCTGTCGCGGCATCCTCGCAAACCGGAACCAAGAAGCCATTCGGCTGGGCCGGTTCATCGTCCACTCCCGCGGATAATGCGAACGATTCCGCCCCGCTGTCGTTGGATGGCGATGCTCCGATGGCACTCGATGACGATGAGACGTCGCAACCCGCGGCCAAGAAAGCCCAGGTGTCGAAGCCGGTTCCCCCGGCCAAGCCCAACGTCGTGAAGAAGCCGTTGGCAAAAGCAGATGTGACCGTCGATGACGACGACGACGATGAAAATACGCGGAAGAAGACTAACCCGAACAAGCCCTCCACCAAACCAATCACCAAGGCTGCCGCCAAGAAGCGGCAAGATGATGACGACGATGACGACGATGACGATCAGCCACAGAAGAAGAACAAGAAGAACAAGACCAAGAACAAGGGCGGCTCAGGTGCAATGATTGCCCTGATCGGTGGCGGCGTTGTCGCACTGGCTGCCATCGCTGGCGTGGCCATCTGGCAGTTGTCGGGTGATGGCAAGAAGAAAGAAGAAGCCGCATCGTCCACATCGGATAGCAAATCCAATCTCTCGCCGTCATCGTATGGCGGTTCGGGTGGTTCAGGTCCAGGCGGCCCCGGTAGGCCGGGTGGTCCTGGTAGGCCGGGTGGCCCAGGCATGCCCGGTGGCCCCGGCATGCCAGATGGGACCACCACTCCACCCACCCCCGCGAACGACGAGATATTTTCCATTTTTGACAAAATGGACAAACAGGAACAGCTTGGGGTTCCCGGTGCATGGACAAGTTTCACTGGAGATGGTTTTACAGCCGAGTTTCCTGGCAAACCCGAAGTCAAGACAGTGGGGCCTGCAGGCATTGCTGGAATCGCAAGTAAGAAGGATGAGTCGGTCGCACTCGCTATTTACGTGCAGTTGAAGCCGGAACAATTGTCGAAATATGGATCTGATCCCAAGCAGATTCTCCAAGCCATTTTCCAAGAACAACTGACGAATCATCCAGGGGGTTTGGGTAAGAAGAAATCAACTGACATTACGGTCGATGGCTTTCCTGGGAAAGAGATTGATTTGACGGATTCCGAGGGAATGGGAACCATGCGGTTTATTGTGGCCAAGGATCGTGTGTTCGTATTCATGGTCGGTGGACCCTTCAAAGAGGGCAAGCCAACCATGCCACAGGAGTCCGTCCAGCGATTCGTGAGTTCGATCAAGATCACTTACACGGGAGGCGGAAGCCCTGGGAATAGCGGCAATGTCGCGATTGGTGGGCCGAACGGTGGTGGTTCCCGTCCGCCGATGGGTGGTTCTGCAGGCGGCCCGCCTAATCGACCACCGCCTCCAGGTGGTGGCCCTGGTCAACCGGGTGGCTCTCCTGCTAGTAACTTTTATGGTCAACCCGGCGTTGGCGGACCTATGCAGCCAGGTGGCGTTGGCGGACCTATGCAGCCGGGTATTGGCAGTCCCATGCAGCCAGGTGGCATTGGTGGTCAACCGGGTATTGGCGGTCCCATGCAGCCAGGCGGTTTTGGTGGACAACCGGGTGGCTTTAATGGACAACCGGGTGGCTTTGGTGGTCAACCAGGTGGCCTTGGTGGACCCGGCGGTGGCTTTGGTGGTCAACCGGGTGGTCTTGGTGGACCTGGTGGGATGCCTGGGCGTCCCAATGGCGGTCAACCTGGGCGTCCTGGCATGGGCGGACCCGGGGGTGGCCCGACCGAAGTCAACCCAGCACCATTTGGTGTGAACGCCGATGGGCACCTGAAGCACAAGATTGATACGTTCTACACGGCCGCCTTCCTGGAGCAGAAGGAGCAAAAGGCATTCTTCACAATCACTTCCCGGCAGGAGAAGACCAAGCTTTTGGGAACGCTGACGTGGTATGAGTACCCAAGTTTCACGTCCAAGGGATCGTATAAACTCCCGCACCTTGCAACCCGTGCGGTCATCGATTCCGCCAAAGGTCTAATCTACGTTACCACAACCTCGAATCTCCCGGCCGCTACGATCAATCCGTTACAATATGACTTGGTTTCGCTAATCGGCGATGTTCAGGTCTTTGAACTCAGCCCAATCATCGACGGGACAACTCCGCCCGGTGCTGAACTCAAACCGCTCGCCACGATCCCGATTGGCAGGTCGATCCACGGTCTTGAGTTGTCGAACGATGGAAAATTCTTGTTCGTTGCCTCAACCTCAACCAGCAAAACTTCCAGCGTTCAGAAGTTTGATACGGAGACTCGCAAGGCAACGGGCACTCCTCTGGGGTTGCCCGAGCCAGCCTGGGAAATGCGCAAGACCGCGGATGGGAAATCCCTGCTGATCCTTGATGCAGCGCCGCATGTGCCAGGCAAGACTGCAATGATCCGGGTGTACAATCAGGAAACCCTGAAAGAAGACAAGCAGCCAATCTCAGCCCAGGGCGTCGCGAATCACATGGCCTCAGCGCCCGGTGCCGCAAAGGGAGAGTCTGCAGTGACCGTGGCCGGATCTGGTGCAAACCTTCCTGGCAAGTTGTACGTGATCGGCAATGGCGGCCCGCAAGAAATGCAACTGGGGCTAACATGGAAAGCTGCAGCCAACGGCAACACGGCGGGATTCGTCGAGTATTCGCCCGATGGCAAGCTACTGTTCGTCACCGCGTACCGGGCAGCCGGGCTCGATGTTTATGAGGTGGGCAACGATTCGACATCGTCGCTCACGACCTTGAAGAAGAAGGCTTCAATCCGCACTGCCGGGGGTCTGACCCAGTATGTGGGCGGGCACTTCTTCATCAGCCCTGACGGCTTATACCTGATCGATCACCACGGTATAGTGCTTGAGACTGCGAACATCGGCGGAAGCAACGGCGAAGGGGCGAATGTTGGCGGTGCGTTTGGACAACCGGGTCGTCCGAGTGGTCCTGGAGTGGCACCGGGCGGACCGGGAATGGTGCCGGGTGGTCCTGGAGTGGCACCGGGTGGTCCCGGAGTGGCGCCGGGTGGTCCCGGATTGGCACCTCTCACACCTGGAATGGTGCCGGGTGGTGCGCCTGGAATGGTGCCAGGTGGTGCACCTGGGACTGGTGGACCACCTGCACCTGGTGGACCTGGGCCCGGTAAACCCCCCGGTGGGCCAAAGCCACCTGCCCCACCTGCCCCAGGTGGCGGCGGTCCCATGCCTCCAGCCCCGGCTGGCGGTCCCATGCCTCCACCTCCGGGTGTGCCCGGAAAGTGATGGATCGCACAAGTAAATTAAAGAACCCCGCCCTGGATGAATCCGGGGCGGGGTTCTTCAATGTTCCTGCTCCTCCATGCATCACTTCGTATCGAGCTTATCTTCACGAAACCGGTAGCCAACCCCGCGAACAGTTTCGATCAACTCTCCGCTACCACCGGCTTCGGTCAGCTTACGCCGCAGGGTTTTGATATGGACATCGATCGTCCGCTCCAGCACGATTGAGCCTTCCCCGATCGCCGTATCCATGAGCTGGTGCCGACTGAACGCCCGGCCGGGTTGACGTACGAGGCATTCCAACAACCGGAACTCGGTAGGAGTCAAGTCCACCAACTGGTCGCGAACCGTGACCCGGTGCCGGACACGATCGATCTTCACTCCGAGGTATTCGGCCACATCGCCCGGTTCTCCCTGCCCCTCAACGCGCCGGAGCAACGCCTTCACCTTGTGGAGCAGCACCTTGTTGCTGAAAGGCTTGGGGACGTAATCGTCGGCACCCATCGAGTAACCGACGACCTGATCGGTTTCCTCCGACTTGGCTGTAATCATGATGATCGGGATGTCTCGGGTTCGTTCGCCCGCCCGCAGTTCCCGGCACACATCCAGACCGCTCATTCCGGGAAGCATGATGTCGAGCAGTACCACGTCCGGCAGCATGGACTGGGCTTTTCGCAGTCCCTCCTGCCCATCGTGTGCAATATGCGTCTCATACCCCTCCCGGTTGAAATACCAGGACAAGGACTGCGTGAGTCCCTGATTGTCCTCGACGATGAGAATGCGTGGATGAGCCATCGGAACACTCCCCGTAGGCATGGTGTGAGTGTGGGTGGCGAGCATCGCGGTGGTCATGGCTCCCCTTTAATGGTGTGTAGCTGGTTTGGTGTTGGGAGTCGAAGGCAATCGGGGAACCAGCATTGCATTGGGCTCGCGGGTAACTGCGTTGCTGGTCCCGGCTGTTGTACTGCACAACTATGAAGATAACGAGAAGATGCGGTGAAGTGAATCCGCATGGACAAGCGGTTGCCGGAAAGATCGTACCACTATGGATGGAACGGCAGTAATTGGGGTCATACAACTCTCCGATCGCCGACGCTCCCGGCTCGTCTAAAGACATGTTGACATTGGCTTTAGGCGAGCCGGGAGCATGAGTGACTGGAGTGCTAAAAGCAACTCACCCAGCATGACACTTCATTGAACCATCTCACAAACACTTATTCCTCTACTCGATCCAGAGGGAACATAGGGCGATGAATGTGGCTGTAAGTAAAGCGTGCCGGGTTGATCGCCGTCAGTCCGGGTGTGTCCACAGGGATGATTTCCCCGGCGATAGGCGCATAAGCCGCCTTGTAGGCAACCGCTGCTTTGACCACGATCACACGCGCCAGTCTCGGGTCGATGCCAAGACTGGTCAACTGTCCCAGGCTGAACGGCGGTGTGCGAAGAGAGTTCAAAACCAGCGTGTTGCCATCGCCCAAATCGAGGACGGCAGTATGGCCCTGATCGTTCTCCCTTCGACCGCCATGCCGGGCTTCAGACTCGATCCACCTTCCAACGTGAATGGACTTCACCATACCGCGGACCTTCACGGGATCGCCATGCAAGCTGTCCACCGCGCCGCCGATGATTGTTTCCAACATCCCGCCAACTCCTAGGGTTTTCGCAGCGATCACGGCATGAGGAGCGTAAAGCACCACGATGAAACCCTTCGCCCGCTGACGCAGGAGTTCGGCAAGCAAGACGGTTCCATCTCCGGACGATCCGCCGCCGATGTTATCCCCCAGATCGATTAGCAACACCGGTGTGTAGCCTGAAGCCGTGGCGCGGATCACCGCCTCCACAGGGGTGGGACAGGGGACGTAGAGATGCTCCCGCACGGCCCACATCGCGCCTGCAAGTTCATCGGCAACTGATGCCGCTAACGTCTTACTTCCATCGGCGACAACGATGACGCTTGCTCCCATATCCGGCACATCGGCATACGGGAATCCGGCCATCAGGCTGACCGATAACACTCCCGGTCGCGTTTCCGCTGCGCGAGCCTGTGCCATCAATCCCATCATGGGCTCACGAGCGGTGTCCTGACCGAGAAGGTTCAACAGCATCGGCGGCTTGGCAACATGGCACACGGGCCGAACCTCCTTCCGTACCGCGCGTGTCAGGAGTTCGGCCGCCAACAGGCCGCGCTGCCGTTGGTCGATGTGGGGATAGGTCTGATAGCCGATAAGGATGTTGGCTGACTCGGCCATTGCGGGCGAAACATTCCCATGAAAATCGAGGGTTGTGGCAATCGGAATGTCGTGGCCAATACCGGCTCTGAGGCGGCGAAGGACTTCGGAATCGGCCGAGGGAAACCGCGGCGTAACCATCGCCCCGTGAAGAGCGATGAGGACGCCATCGGGATTGGCCAGCCGACACCCCGTGACCAGGACATCGCACAGATGCTCGAAGAACTCATCGGTGACTGGTCCAGAAGGCGTGGCCGTGGCCATCGCGATGGGGACGATGTCGAATTCCAGGCGGTCAGCTGCCGCGATAAACCCACCCACTTCATGATGCGCTTCCCGCCAGACGGGTACCATCGCTGGGCCGTAAGTCAGGCTGCCCTCGCGAAACCGGGAAAGATCGGCGGGGAGTGGGGCGAATGTATTGGATTCGTGCATGAATCCGCCGATAGCGATTCGCATAACTGACTCCAGGGAAAGGCCGATCCGCCGGGACTATTGCGGAACTCCGTTACGTTGCACGGTAACCGCTGCCAAAGAGATTTTGTATTCTTTCCTTGGGATCGGGTTACCATCCCATTTCATTCTCCAAACTTCGGGGGTTACCGTGTCCGTGAACGTGGCGGTTGTTGGTGCGACGGGTGCCGTGGGCGATCTGATGCGGAAAGTGTTGGCGGAGCGACATTTCCCGGTCAAATCGATCAAATTCCTGGCCTCGGAGAAAAGCGCTGGCAAAACCGTCGAGTTCGCGGGGAAATCGTATCCCGTCGAGCTGATTCGCCCGGAAGCATTCGCGGGCGTTCAGATCGTCCTCAGTAGCACGCCCAGTTCGGTGAGCAAGGAGTATTCTCCGATCGCAGCACGAGCCGGGGCAATCGTGGTCGATAATTCCTCGGCCTGGCGGATGGATCCGGACTGCCCCCTGGTGGTGCCCGAAGTGAATCCCGAACAGTTGCATCACATCAAAAAGGGGATTGTCGCCAACCCGAACTGCGTGGCCATCCCGCTATGTGTGGCTCTCAAGCCGCTGCACGATCTGGCCGGAGTCAAGCGCGTGGTGGTATCCACGTATCAGTCATCGTCCGGGAAAGGCGCGAAGGGGTTGATCGACTTTGAAGCACAGGTGAAAGCCTGGGCCGCGGGCATGCCCGTGCCCGCACCGACCGCTCACCGCGCACAACTTGCCGGGAACGTGATTACCCTGGATTGGACCCTCGACCCGAACGGGTTCACCGAGGAAGAGAACAAGGTCATCAACGAAACCCGGAAGATCATGGGGGATGCCAGTATCGGCGTGTGCCCAACGTGTGTTCGGGTTCCGGTGAAGGTCGCGCACAGCGAGTCCATCACCGTCGAGTTCCACCGACCACTCCCGGTTGCGGAAGCCAGGGCCGCGCTGGCGAAGGCACCGGGCATCGTGTTCATGGATGAAACGAAGGGCGACTTTCCGCAACCGATCCACGCCGAGGGCAGCGACCACACATTCGTGGGCCGGGTGCGTCAGGATCCGAGTTGCCCGAACGCCCTGAGTCTGTGGGTGGTAGCCGATAATCTTCGCAAGGGTGCCGCGAGCAATGCCGTGCAGTGCGCGGAGGAGTTGATGAAACGGGGGATCGTCCGGAGTTAAAAGGTCCGGCAGCGTAGGGCGTCGCGGACTATGCGGTTTCCCTCATAATGTCTCCGGTCGCTCACGGAACCCACCGAGCAAGCTCGGTGGGTTCCGT
>DASZJS010000345.1:0-4103 GCA_035947935.1 Gemmata sp.
TAGCGATCTGTCCTGGCGCGAGGCCGTTACAGCACTTCACGAAGCGTTGGATGAACTACCCGACCGCTTCCGGCTGCCACTCGTGCTCTGCTACCTCGACGGTCTCAGCCGTGACGAGGCCGCTACTCAGCTAGGCTGGAGGGCAGGCTCGGTGAAGGCGGGCCTGGAACGCGGGCGGGAAAAGCTCCGTGCAGCTCTTGCTCACCGCGGAGTGACGCTCAGCGCAGGCCTTCTCACCGTTCTCGCTGGGGTTGGTTCGACGGTTGCCGCATCGCCCGAACTGTTTGCTGCTACTCTCCGTGTCAGCAGTGGCTCCGCTCCGACGCCCATTCTCGAACTCGCGAGACCGACCATGACTACACTCACGATGAAGGCAAAGTTCCTTTTTGCCCCAATGACGGCGGCCGCGCTATGTGTCGGTCTGTTCGCAGCAGGGAAGAACGAACCACCGGCCGATCCGCCCAGGCCCGCATCAGCCGCGAAGCCTGCGGACACGAAGTTGGCCGAATCCAAGCCGGCCGACCCGAAGCCGGCCGTGCAACCCAAGATCATTGCACCAGACCGTGTTGGGGCCGAGGAGCCAGGAACTTTTGCCGGCCGCGTGGTCGGACCTGATGGAAAGCCCGTGGGCAACGCGACAGTAATTTGGCATCAGAAGCCCAACACACAGGGGAGTTTCATCGCTGACCCGGCCGAGTTCTACGCCACGCCAGTGACGGGCAAGACCGATGTGGACGGCAAGTTCAAGCTCGATGTGCTGATCCGCGGGCGTACCCCCTTCCGGCCTTTCAACCCGTGGGGAGAACTGACAGTCCTTGCCGACGGCTTCGGACCGGCCGCAGCACACACTGGCAATCCTGATGAGAAGTGGTCGCAGAACATCGAACTGAAACTGTCGAAGACCGAAGTGCCGATCGAGGGTAGCATCATCGACTTGGAGGGGAGGCCAGTTGCCGGTGTGACCATCCAGCCCGTGATTGTGTTCTTCAACCTTGCCGGAGATCTTGGCCCGTGGCTGAAGTCCGCGACTGGCTCTGGCTATCCACCCAACAGATATCAAGTCGGCATAGCCATCCCCGCTTCTGACTTGAGGCTCATGCAGTCGACGACGACCGATAAGGATGGGTTGTTCAAGCTGACTGGTCTGGGCGACGAGCGAGTGATCGGGCTCCGCGTTGATGGGCCAACAATCGAATCGCATTACATCCAGGTGATGACCCGTGCCGGTGAAAAGTTCAGAATAACCAATCGGCTTTCGTGGCACCCATCCGTTGGCCCAACAGATGTCTACCCGGCCAAGTTCGATCATGCGGTCGCGCCCGGCGGGACTGTCCGCGGAACCGTCACAGCCGCGGACAGCGGCAAGCCGCTTGTCGGTGTGCGAGTTTCCGCGACGGTGGCGAACACGAACCCGCCCGTCCGCATCGCGACCCTCACCGATAAGGACGGTAACTACACACTCACTGGGTATCCCCGACGCGGCGCGCTGCTAGAGTTCAAGCCTACGGAAGATCAGCCATACGTTCCCTTCTTCGGCAACGTGGGGCAACGCGAGGAAGGCAAGCCGATCACAGTGGATGTGAAACTCCCGCTGGGCGTGGTCGTGACCGGCACGGTGACCGACAAGGTAAGTGGCAAGCCACTGGAAGCGGTCATCGATTACCATCCACACAACGGTAACCCCAATCTCAATGGCAAGTTCGTTGTGCCAGTGCAGGTAGCGTGCAATCCAAAGGATGGATCGTACCGGTTGGTCGTGCTGCCTGGCGATGGGATGATCGCAGCCAGGATCTCCAGCCCATGCCGTGGAGCTTACCTGGCAGGCGTGGGGGCCGAACAGGTGTCGTGGTTCAACAAGTCCAAGGACAATTTCATGTCAGCGAATTTCGGTTTCTCACGATCGTTCTATGATGCTTACGCTGGCATTACTCCGAAGCTGAGCGATGATCCACTGAAGATCGATCTCAAACTCGACCCGGGCGTGAATGTGGCCGCGCGTTTCGTCGATCCGGATGGTCAGCCACTAACTGGCTGCAGTGTGATGACCTCGGCACACCGCCCCGATGTACTGGACATTCGCGACCTCCCCACCGACCACGTCCGACTCTATGCTCTCGATTTGAAGATGCTGGCAGTGGGGATCGTTAGCCATGCGAAGCGCAAGCTGGTCGGCACGTTCCCTATTGATGGAACAAAGTCCGGAGAGCTTGTGGTAAAACTCCAGCCCGCGGCAACTGTGACCGTCCGGCTGGTCGACGATGCGGATGGTTCGCCGCTGGCGGGGGCGGTTGTGGTCGGGTACGTTAATTCCGACGAGAAGACGTTGATCTACGGCACCTTCCAGGGTGAGGCGAACAAAGACGGAAAGGTGCGAATCGAGGTCGTCCCGACAGGCATTCCGACCAGTGGACGGGTGCAGCACTTTTCTGGAAAGAGCTACAAGAATCTGCCTGTCTTCGAGTCTCTGACGCTCAAGCCAGGCGAGATACGCGATCTTGGTGACGTGAAACTCCAACTCAACGAGTAACCGAAAAGTTTGGTGAATGTGTGTGCCGTTGGGCTATCTGCCAGGAATATTGGGTGAACAGCCAACCGGACAGAGGACCAAACATGCCAACGAGGACGCTCACCCAGATCGCTTCCCATCTCAGGCGGGAAGCCATCCCGCTTGATGCGGCGGAGACCGACCGCGACCTCCTCACCCGATTCCTCATCGCCCAGGATGAAGCCGCCTTCGAGTCGCTGGTTCGCCGCCACGATCGACTGGTCCGCTCTGCGATCTCGAAGGTGCTTTCCAACGCACACGATGCCGAGGACGCCTTTCAGGCAACATTTCTGGTGCTAGTGCGGCGATCAAAGTCAATCGACTGGCGGGTGGAGTTGGGACCGTGGCTCTATGGCGTAGCGCACCGTGTCGCGGTTAAGGCGAGGGATGCCAGCCGGATGAGGAGTCGAAAGGAGAAGCAGACCAGCGCTAAACCGGGTGACCTGAATGCCGGATCCGATCTTTCCTGGCGGGAAGCCTGTGCATTGCTTCACGCCGAACTCGACAAGCTCCCCGATCACTACCGGCTCCCTCTGTTGTTGTGCTATCTGGAAGGCAAAACGCGGGATGAGGCCGCGGCGACGCTGCAGGTGACGACCGGGACAGTGAAGGGCCGGCTGGAACGCGGTCGCGAGATACTCCGCAACCGGCTTGCTCGACGCGGAGTCACGCTTTCGGCCGGTTTGTTCTCGGCAGTCGCCAGTGAGAGTGTGTTGGCTTGTTCTTCATCATCAATCGCTGCTGTGCTGGAAGCCGTTCGTGGACCAACATCCCCTCGCATTCTCACACTCACACAAGAGACTGCCATGTCAACGATCCTGTCGAAGTTCACCAGGACCGCAACCGCAATTCTGGGGCTGACGGTCATCGCATCCGCCGTGATCGCTGCGAGTTCGATGCAGACGATCGATGCTCCGGATGAGAAGGGGAAGGTTCCCACGCCGCCAAGTGATGTGAAGCCGGCCGAGCAAGCTCCCAAACAACCGCCGGCCCCCGCCGCACCCGTGATGGTTACGATCAAGGGTCACCTCATCGGCTCCGACAAGGCACCCGAACCGGGCGCAACAGTTGCGGTGTGGGCCAACGGCAAGAAGTTGGGCGAGACGACCACAACCAAATTCCAGATGTTTCAGGTCATCGTGCCAGGCCCGTTGCCATCTGACGCAAAGGTGGTAGCAACCAAGCCCGACTTCGCGCCCGATTGGACAAATGTGCCAGCCGACCCGGAGAAAACCCCGGTTGAATTGCAGATTGGTCCCGATGATGGAAAGATTGCCGGCCGAGTTACGAACCTCGAAGACCAGCCAGTGGCGAACCTGCTCATAGTGATCGATCGCATCGGCCGGCCAAAACCTGGCAAGACGATCGATGACCACATCAAGACGAACTCATCGCCAGGAAGTTTGAACGATCTCGACTCAATCCCGGCCGAGGTACTCGGGCTGCCAACTCGCGTCACAACCGACAAGGACGGTCACTTCACAATCGCCGGAGTCGGCAAGGATCGAGTGGTGCGGATCATTACCCGCGGCGAGACAACGGAACACATCCATGCGCG
>DASZJS010000346.1:0-3304 GCA_035947935.1 Gemmata sp.
GACAAAGACACTCCCACGTTGCCCATGTTCCTTGGTGGCAGCTTGATCCTGCTGGCCCTGATATGGCGGTACATTCCTGCGCGCGGGGAACAACCAGGGCTTTCGACTCCCAAAGGGAAGGGGACTTCAGCGATACAGCCTGAGCCAACAGGGGGAAAACTTGCAGACTGACGAGGCTGATTCATGGATGAAGGTTCTTGCCGAACTAAGGTTCTGTTTGCATCCGTCCGCGCAGCGATGTACCCTGCACGAATCTCCATGCTGGGATCATCTATGCCTCTGCTGCACCTGGCAACTTTTTCATGCGATGTAACCCCACCCGATGGACACCCCCTCTGTGGTGGCTGGATCGAACCCGTCCGCGGCGTTGATGATCCCTTACGAGCCTTGGGCATTGTGTTGCTTGGTGTTGGCAAGCCTGTGGTTCTCTGCGTGGTCGATTGGTGTGGAATCAGGAACGAGGCATTCCGAGTGTGGAGAAAAGCACTCGCCGATGCTGCCCATACCACACCCGAACAGGTCTCACTGCATACCGTTCACCCACACAATGCCCCATTTGCCGATATTGAAGCAGAGAAACTCATCGCCGCAGCCGGTGCTGCGAAGTCTCTCGACTTGAAATACTTCGATGACTGCGTGAAGCGAAGTGCCGAGGCTCTCAAAACCGCGCTTCCCCTTGCAGTTCCTTTTACGCATGTTGGCACAGGTGCCGCCGAAGTAAAGGAGGTTGCCTCGAACCGGCGAATTCTTGGAGCCGATGGCAAAGTGAAGTTCACAAGAACCAGCGCGACCAAGACAAAGGAAATCCGCGATGAACCGGCAGGGTTGATCGATCCGAATTTGCGAACCCTCAGCTTCTGGGACGAAGAGAAACCGCGTGCGGCACTTCATTTCTATGCTTGCCATCCCATGAGCTATTACGGCGATGGGCGCGTGAGTGCCGATTTCTGTGGCCTCGCTCGTCAGAAACGACAGGATGAGACACCTGTGTTCCAGATGTATTTCAACGGCTGTGGCGGAAACGTCACAGCCGGAAAGTACAACGATGGCGCAAAGGAAAACCGTCCTGTTCTACGGGACAAAATCTATTCCGCGATGGTCGCAGCGTGGAAAGTGACGAAACGTATTGCCGTGAAGGATCTGGACTGGCGGTTCGAACCGATCAAGTTGCCACCACGAAGGGAAGCATCATTCGGGGAAGAGCAGAGTAGCAAAACCCTCGAAGACCCAAAAGCCACTCCAGCAAAGCGTAACAACAGTGCCTTCCAGATCGCATGGTTGAAGCGCAAAGATACTCCCATCGAGTTGAACTGTCTCGATTTTGGAGGTTCGGTCGTCAGTCTGTTCCTACCCGGCGAAGCCTTCATTGAGTACCAGTTAGCTGCTCAGAAGATGCGTCCCGATGCTGTCGTGAATGTCGCCGCATATGGCGATGACGGACCCGGCTATATCCCCACCGCTCGGGGGTATCTGGAAGGTGGATACGAGCCAACTGTTGCCCTGGCTGGCCCCGATTCAGAAGACATCTTGTTGGCAGCGATTCGCAAACTGCTCAAAGGTGAAGGGAAGGGCGGAAACAAATGAGAGCGATCACATGGCTTCTGGCGTTCAGCCTCTTTGCGCTCTTCGAACAGGCGAATGTTGCTCAAACCCAAAGGGGCATTATTGAAGCCGAGGGGCGGATGCATCATCCACACAAGCCCGAATCGCCAGCGAGGGAGAGCTTTTCCCTCGCTGGCGATTCGGGCTTGTATCGGGGTTTTCGAGTCATAACCACAAATAACGCAACTTCAAAAGTTGCGCTCGGGGTTTCCCATGCAATCGCTGGTGATCCTCCAGCAACGTACAAGGCAGGAGTGGCTACCAAGGTTATCACGCCAGAGAAGTTAATGTGGATGGCTGGCTACAGTGCGCGAACCAAACCTGCCGAGGGCAAGCTGATCGATCTCGAGGCAAAAGCGGTTTGCCTGGAAGATGCAACTGGCAAGCGACTGGTTCTGGTTACAACGGATTTGATTGGCATCCCGAGGTCTCTGGGTGTCGAGGTTGCAGCGGAGGTCGAAAAGAAGTTTGGGATCAAGCGATCAGAACTGATGCTGACCGCTTCGCACACTCATTGCGGTCCTGTCATCCGCGAGAATCTGATTGAAGCATATCCTCTCACTCCCGAGGATATCGACAAGGTCAACGCATACACGAAGAAACTCAAGTCCGATCTCATTGAACTCGTTGGTCAGGCTGTCAAGAATCTCGAACCCGTCACCCTCAAATTCACACAGGCCAAGGCGGCATTCGCCATGAATCGGCGCGAGCCGACCGAAAAGGGAATCATCAACGGGAAGAATCCCGCCGGACCAGTCGATCACACGGTTCCAGTTCTGGTCGTCGAAGGAAAGGATCGAACGCCGCGTGCCATCGTTTTTGGGTATGCCTGCCACAATACCACGCTCAGCTTTTACCAGTGGTGCGGAGACTATGCCGGTTTCGCCCAACTGGGAATTGAGAAAGCGTTCCCGGCGGCTGTGGCGATGTTCTGGACGGGTTGTGGGGCCGATGCAAACCCCCAGCCCCGCAGCACGGTTGAACTCTGTCAGCAGCACGGCAAGGAACTCGCGGATGCCGTAATCGCGGTGGTTAAAGGAGAGATGAAGACTATCACCGGACCATTCGCTGCCAAGTATGAAACGGTGACGTTGAAATTGGAGTCGATCCCGACGAAGGCTCAACTGACCGCGGATACCTTGAGCAAGATTCTGGCCGTGCAACGGAGAGCCGAACGGTTACTCAAGGAACTCGAAGCAACCGGCAAGATCACCGATACCTACCCTCATTACCCAGTGCAGACCTGGATGCTGGGGGACCAAATCCTCTGGGTGGCCCTCGGCGGAGAAGTCGTCCTCGATTATGCCCTGCGACTCAAAAAAGAATTACCTGCAACGCGAACGCTCTGGGTGACGGGGTATGCAAATGACTTGATGGCCTACATTCCTTCGGCCCGGGTACTGCGCGAGGGTGGTTACGAGGCCGATTCATCGCAAATTGCCTACGGGATGCCAGGGAAGTGGAGTCCCGCGATCGAAGAGATCATCATCACCAAGGTGAAGCAGTTGGCAGGGACCACAGCCGAACTTCCCAAAGCACCGGGGCCGTTGACTCCCAAGGAAGAGCTGGGCACGTTCAAACTCCCGGATGGTTTCAAAATTGAATTGGTTGCCAATGAGCCGGACATCATCGACCCCGTAGCGATGTGTTTCGATGAGCGGGGACGGTTGTTCGTTTGCGAGATGCGAGGCTATCCCAATGG
>DASZJS010000347.1:0-7561 GCA_035947935.1 Gemmata sp.
AACTTTGCAGCGGGCAACGCTCACAGCGTTGCGGTATTGCAAACGATTGCAGAGAAACCCGACGTTATGGGATTCGTCACGCCCGATGCCGACCGCGCATACGTGCAACTCATGTGGGTGATTCCTGCCGATTCACCGAACGCTGCGTTGGCCGAAGTCGCCATTGATTTTCTACTGCGGAAGGACGTTCAGGCAGCAATTGCCCGGCGCGGTGCCGGAACTTCACACCTCGAAGCGGCCAGGGAAGTTGCTGCGGAAAACCCGATGTGGGCCAAAACCTATCCTTCCACCGATGAGCAATTCCGCACGATGAAGTATTTCCCCTACGAGACGTACTTCAAGGACTGGGACCGTATCACAAAAGTCTGGGAAAAAGAGGTTCTACGAAAATCGTGACGCCACGAGCCAGTCGTCCTTTCATCCCCTGGCTGCTGGCAGCCCCCGCCATTTTGTTGCTGCTGGCCTTCTTCCTCTGGCCAATGCTTTTGCTCCTGCGCGTGAGCTTTTTCGAGAGCCCAGAAGCCGGTGTCGGGTTCTACCGCCCAGACACGTGGTCCACACATGCCTACATCGAACTGCTCGGAGAGCGATTTGGCCGCGGGATCATCGCGTTCACAATTGCTCTCGGCGTGAGTGTCGCTGCACTCAGCTTGCTCATTGGATATCCGCTCGCCCTGTTCATCCACTACTTGCCCCGGCGAGCAAAGGTGCTGGCGCTTGGGGTGGTGATCCTCCCGAAACTCGCCAATGTATTCATCGTTCTCTATGGCATCAATCTTTTGCTCGGCAACATGGGGCCAGTGAATCGCTCTCTCCTCTTGCTCGGCCTGACCCACGAACCGCTGCTGCTAGTCCACAATCTCATCGGGGTTGTGATCGCGGAGACATACCTCATCCTACCTTATGCCGTGCTTGTTCTGGTCCCGACGTTCGACCGCATCGACCCGACACTCACGGCAGCTGCTCGTGGGTTGGGGGCCAGCCGAGTGGCAGCGTTCCTTCGGGTTATTCTGCCCCTCTCACTTCCGGGTGTGGCAGTGGCCGGTCAGCTTTGCCTGATTTGGGCGCTAGGAGCTTTTGTTGGACCTGTTCTGCTCGGCGGACCGGAACAGACGACGCTGTCAGTGTGGGTGCAACGACAGGGCACCGAATATAGTGACTGGCCGCGGGCAGCTGCAACCGCGGTGCTGACGGTGTGTACGGTTGCCGTGTGTGTGGTAGTTTATGCGTGGCCCTCAGGTTGGCTCCGACGAATCAGAGGAGCGAATCGTGGGTGAATTCGTTGCCCGTTCTCTCCTTTGGGTTGGCCGAATTCTCGCTGTAGCGACGCTGCTGGCGATGCTGACTCCGTTCGCCTATGCCGTCTGGATGTCGTTTGCTCCGGGTGAAGTGCTGGAACCGCCAACCGAGCGATGGTCGCTGCGATGGTATCGGGAATTCCTTGGGTCTTCCCGATGGGTGGGAGCGTTGCGAACTTCCACGGAGGTGGCCGCGTTGTCCGTGGTTGGATCGTTGCTGGGAGGATTGGGGCTGGCTGTGGCGGTCACGCGGTTCCACTTCCGGGGGAGACAGGTTCTCTCTGCAGTTGTGCTGTTGCCGATGTTCGTCCCGACCGTCGTGCTGGCGATGGGATTGTTACCGGTGATGATGACAACAGGTCTGCGTGGCACAACCGTAGCGATTGCTGCCGCGCACAGCCTCATCAGCCTGCCGGTTGTGTTTCTGTTGCTCCGCTCGACGCTCGCGCAAGTCGATTCAGAGTTGGAGCAAGCGGCCCGTGGTCTGGGAGCAAGGCCGTTGATCGCCTTCAGCCGCGTCACGCTTCCGCTGATCTATCCTGCGGTTCTGGCCGGCGCGGTGATTGCGTTCATTCTCTCGGTGAACGAGTTCATTCTCGCTCTGTTTCTGAGTACCCCGCGAGTCCGAACTCTTCCGGCAGCCCTGTGGCCCGCGGCGCGGGACAAGGAAACGCCGCTGCTTGCGGCGGCATCTTGCGTGATGGTGCTGGTGACCCTTGTGGGAATGTGGATCGCAGCGCGGTTGCTGCGTCAAAGGTGAGAAAGAAGAAAGCAAAGAGGATTGGCCGCAAAAAGGCACAAAAGGCACAAAAAAGAAGGAAGAAAATGTTGAGAGGAAGATCAAGAGTTCATTCGGTTGAACGTGTTGATCTTATCAAATCTTCTTTTTCCCGGTTTTTCTTTTGTGCATTTTGAGCTTTTTTGCGGCCAATCCTCTTTTTTTGCGGCCATTCCAGCGCAACTCTAAATCGTGACTGATGAGAAGCCGCCATCGACGACGATGTTTTGACCCGTAACAAACCCCGATGCTCGCCGCGATGCCAACCAGATTACCGCCCCCGCCAGTTCCTCGGCGTTCCCGAATCGCCCCATTGGCGTGTGCCCGATGATTGACTGACCCCGTTCCGTGTACGTCCCATCTTCTTTCAGCAACATTCGCCGGTTCTGCTCGGCTGGGAAGAACCCTGGACTGATCGCGTTCACGCGCACCCCCTTGGTTGCCCACTCGCGGGCGAGCCATTGCGTCAGGTTTAAGACCGCGGCCTTGGATGCCGAGTACGACACCACGCGCGACAGTGGCAGGATTGAAGACATCGAAGCGATGTTGATGACGCTGCCTTTCCCGGCTGCCACCATCTTTGCGCCAAAGATCTGGCAGGGAAGCAGCGTACCGCCGATCAGATTCAGATCGAACACCGCTTGCCAACCTTCGAGCGACATCTTGCAGAAGTCTCCACCGGGAGCAATTGTGCCTTCGGGTTTGTTTCCACCTGCACCGTTGACCAGGATAGTGGTGTTGCCGAGCTTGGCGGTAATTGCATCGCAAGCCGAGAGGAGCGACGCGGGGTTCATCGCATCCGCTGCCTGGAAGATGGCCTTCCCACCGGCTTTTTCGATCGATCGCACCCGCTCCATTCCGCGCTCTTCACTGCGACCGACCACGGCCACTTTCGCTCCAGCCGCGGCCAACGCCTCTGCCATCGCACCGCCCAGCACGCCCGTGCCACCGAACACGACTGCGGTTTCGCCTTCCAGGTTGAAAAGATCGAGTTTCATGGTTTTGTTGGTTGTTGTTGGTTGATTGGGTAATTGATACTCCGCGTGGTCGGGGTAAGAGACCCTAACCCCCTCTCCCCGGGGAGAGGGGGCGCAAACCAAGGTCCCCTCTCCTCGGGGAGAGGGGATTGGGGGGTGAGGGCCACCTACCGATCGACGAACAACGGTTTCAGGTGCCTGTCGTACAGGTTTCCCGTCACGTTCCGCGAGATACTCGGTTCGCACGTTTTGAGCATCTTCAGGTAACGATCACCCATCAGCGCAGCGATCTTGAACCCGACGTGAACCAACTGCCGGAGCGAGGGATTGAATGCCGGGTTTGATGGCTCGTGCCGCAACGCCGCAACGAATTGCTCCGCTGTCCAAGACTTCACCGTTTCCGCAGTCGGTAATTTGGTCGCATCAATATCGATCACGCTTGCATAAGGAGCGCAGAGTTCGTCTTTCTTCATCAGAGCCTTGGCGTAAATCTCCTTGGCAAGATCGAGCCCTTCGCCCCCAGCCTCGGCCAGTCCAATCACTTCTTCGAGCCACGTTGTACCCGCCGTTTTGAGGTGCAGCCCCGCTCCAGTGTCGCGGATTGCTCGCCGCATTGGGGCGTAGAGCGAGAACTTGTCGCTCCCCGAGTGGACGCTCAATTTCAGGTTGCCCGGTAGCCCGAATTTGCCGATGGCAAACGCAATCACTGCAAGGTCGTCGCGAAATTCCTTCTCGAACTGTTTGAGATTGCCAACATAGTCCACACCCTTGTTGAACCTGCCGGTGAACTTCGGGGCGATGGTCTGCACCGGCACCTTTTCGTCCGCAAGTGCGGCCAGAATGAGCAGCAATTCGGGCGGTGTTTGCGGAGCATCCGTCTCATCCATCGAAACTTCGGTGATGAAATTCCCCTCGCCCTTGGCCCCGGCAATCTTCCGATAGATCGCACCAGCATCCTGCACGGCCTTCAAGTATTTCGCGGCAACCCGCTCTACATCGGCCCGGGTGGTGATGAACGGTTCGGCGATCCCGGGAATCACCAACTTGCCAACGAGGTCGAGGTGGCGGGAGGTGAACGCCGCGACTGCCGATGGTTCGGCGTGGTGGCCAATTGAATCGGCAACATCAATCGTGTAGAAGTCGCTTGCTGCCAGGAAGCGATCAACCGTTTCGAGCCGGATGTGGTCGGCATCGACGTGGTAAGGCTTCGTCCACTTCAACTCCTGCACTGCGGCATCAGCAGAAGCTCGCACACTGCCGGGTTCGGAGCCGATGATGGTATGCTCGCGGTTGGACTTGTTCCAGACCGGGATCACCTCGACCCCCTTCTCCGCGGCGAGCAGGCACGCGCGGAGTTGTGCCTTGGCCTGATGTGCGAATCGGTCTCCCACACCGATGGAATACTTGGCAAGTGCGAGCATGGCCGGAAGTCTCCACACTTCGCGCGGTGAGGAATGAGGCATTTGGCAAAGCAGCAAGAATATGGTTTTCAAGGTCGGGTTGTGCCCGACTGTCGAGCGCAGCCCAACCTACTTTGGAAACCCATGTCGCAATGCCCAAACCTTTCACGCAAACTTCTCATTCCTGAACGCGAAGAGTAAAATTGTCGTTTCTGGCAGTTGTTGTATCGGAGTTCTCCGTCTTTTCTCGCTTTACCAGTTCAGTTCTGGTTTCTCTGCCGCTGACTGCGTTCTCTCCCCTTCCACCAGATAGAAGTATTCGATAATCAGAAACGTGGTGATCGCTCCGAAAGTGTGCCAGAGCCAGTGACTGCCCATCGGCAGGTATGACCCACTATCGCGGTCCACGAGTCGGAAGAACCACGCAATCGCGAAGCTGATTACACCAGCCACCACCCATCCGGCATACCGGAAGCGCGTACGCAGCAGCACGAGCCCAATGGGGGTCAGAACCATGATCGCCAGCGAGGCGTATGAGAGGTTTATTCGTAAGGTGTTGTTGATTGGATTGATCGCTACAAACAGGAGCCGGTTAACGGCAGCGTAAAACACCCCGAGCGCAGGCAGGAACCACCACCCCCGACGACCCCAATACCGAATCGCCATGAACACTGCACCAGCCAGCCCGAGCAATGAAATCGGCACGACATCCAGCAGGAAGTAGACCACGGAAACCCGCGTGGCGTGGTAGAGTGTTCCTCCGATCCCGCCAGCCAGCAGGATGGGCATACAGCAGCAGAGGAATGGGTAATCCCGATAGCGCCCCCGAAGCCGCCACGCCCACACCGCCACGATGACAATGAAGAACGCCGCCGTGATCGCGTTCCACGGTTCCGCAATAAACGGAGCACTCGGGGCATAAGGGTCCGGGGGCGTTTCTGTATACCGAGGGCCATAATCGGGCATGCGTTCGTCGTTCGCCAGAGCCCGGCTGGGTTGTGTGGCGGCTTCTTCTTCTTCGTGTCCAGCCATGTGTACCCCTCAAATATCCCAATACACAGCCAATGAGAATTGTAGGAGGCTCCCGAACCTGTGGCACAAGATGATAATTGGCGATAGTTTGCGGAAGAAAAAATTTTCACGATAAGGTGCTTGACACGCTCCAAACGCTTCACTAAGAAGCGTCTACCTTTGACCGTCCGCCGGGGTTTGCGACCTCGAACCTCTGTTCAGCGCGGACGCTCTCGCGACAAAATGTTGCTGCTATGAGTGGCTATACTTCATTTCCACTCGTGGCTGCTCTATTGCAGTTTGTGCTGCCGGACGCCGATAGCATTGGGGTGTTGGGTTCGTCGGCTGTATATACCCATAAACCGAAATGAAATTGGTCGAACTGTTTCGACCACATTCATTTATAGTCACACGAGGATTGCTCCATGTCCGGTCGCTCTCTGCTTGTGCCGACAGGACTCGCCACGGCCGAGGAGCTGTCGCCGCGGCTTGTCCACACTTTTCCGCTTCCACCCTCGCCATTTGCCGCCGCTGACGAGGATGAAGTTGAGGATGAGCTTGAAGACGATGACGATGATGATGATGAGGAAGACGATGAACTCGACGATGAACTCGACGATGAAGAGTTCGACGACGATGAGTTCGATGACGATGAACTCGACGATGAGGATTTCGATGACGACGATTTCGACGACGATTTCGACGACGATGATGACGATGATGACGATGACGATGATGACGACGATGATGAGGCAGACGAAGAAGTGTGAACCGGGTTGAGAATACTCCGGTCGCTCACCCTCTCGGCTTGCCTAAAACCATGCTATTTTGGTTTTGGACGAGCCGAGAGCGTTGGACACCTCGATCTGGATATCACACCTTTATTCTCGCGCCCTGCATCAAGCATTTCCTTCAAGCTCTTCCTGCAACTGACACCATCGTTCTTCGGCCGGAGCGAGTTGCTCGGTCAACGCTGCGATTTCGTTGTGGAGACGGAGTGCCTGGTTCGCATCGGTCGATTCCATTAACTGGGAATTGAGGAGACGTTTCTGGTTGTCGAGTTCTGCGATCGTTTTTTCCAGTGTTTTGAGTTCCTTCTTGACGTCGCGTTCGTTCCTTCGAGGAAGGCGCGACGGAGTCTTCACGGGTTTGACCACCTCGGGTGGGAGTTTCGTGCGTGCGTTCGCCAGCTCTCGCTCACCCGCCTCAATCTCCTTGTTGACCCGGTAAACGTATGCATCGTACTGGCCGCTGTAATTGGTAACCCGTCCGTCGCGTACTTCCACAATGCAGGTGGCAACGCGCTTCGTAAAGTCCCGGTCGTGGCTGGTGAAGATGACGGTTCCTTCGTATTCCACCAAAGCCTCAATGAGCGAGTCCACGGTATCAACATCCAGGTGGTTCCCCGGCTCGTCGAGAATCAGCACGTTGTAATCGCTCAACATCAGGCCCGCCAGACAGAGCCGGGCTCGTTCTCCACCGGACAGCACGGAGATGGGTTTCTTGACATCTGATCCTCGGAACAGGAAGGAACCAGCCACTGCAAGAACGTCCTGCTCCTTCTTGCCAAATACGGCTTCCTCTCGGAGATAGTCGAGAACTGTCTGCTTCTCCGGGAGGCTGGTGTAGACGTGCTGAGCGTATACTCCGATTCGGCAACCATGTCCCCAGCGGACTTCTCCCGCGAGTGGCTTGAGAGAATCCACTACAGTCCTGAGAAACGTGGTTTTCCCCTGGCCGTTGTCCCCGACGATCGCTGCACGCGAGCCGTGGTCGATCTCCAACTGGACCTCCGAGGCGATTTGCCGCTCGGGATATCCGATAGCCAGTTCCCGGCAACGGAGTGCCGGACCCTTGCGAGGTTCCACACGAGGCGCACGAATGCTGACGGTCGGTTCGTCGCGGGCGATCTCCGTCAATTCCAGGCGATCGAGTTGCTTGCTCTTCGATTGCGCCAAGGCAGCGGTGCTGGCTCGGGCCTTGTTCCTGGCGATGAAGTCTTCAAGGTGTCGTCGCTTGGCGAGAATGGCCGCGTTCGAGCGTTCCTCATGCTGGCGTTTCTCGCGCTCGAATTCCAGATACGCATCGATCTTCCCG
>DASZJS010000348.1:0-6032 GCA_035947935.1 Gemmata sp.
GGCGTCATCACTTTCCGCTTTCGGCCTCGGAACTCCAGTACGCAGACGATCCACCGTTTCAATTGCCACGATCGCTTGATGTGGCCTTCGTCACTGTGCAGGACACCACGGTTTCCCATGAACGTACCCCGCTCTGGGGTAGCGACAATCTCACCGAATGGTGTGACGCGATTTTGTCTTGGCATGTGTGAGCCGCCTCGTGTTGGGTGTACTCCACCCCTGACAACCTGTGTTGGGAGACATGCGGACTCAGAAAGCACTCAAGCCCTGGTTATCCTGCTCCTCCACAAACCCCGTACCCCTAAAATCACAAACGCCGGCGTCCGCCGGCTACATAAAAGGCATCCTGATTGAAACCGCGACAACTCAATTTACCCGCCGGTCGAAGTCCGGGATCTGCGTGAAGGCAATCCGCGATGGTGCGGCATCCTTCATCCCGTGCATCCCTCCGAAATGGACCACGCTCGCTCCGAACTCCAGGTTCACCTCATCCATCGCGTGCGATAAATCCGCCGCCTTCCGATCGTCCTCGAACAGCGAAGGCGTTGCGCTGCGGGCCGGTCGCAAGTCCGCCAACACCATCCCCACCTTGAACGGCACCCCCGGCGGATGTTGCTGCCACAGACTCTTCACCACCCGCAGGATATTCGGTGTGTCCTGACAGTGCGGAACATGACACCCCGCACCCCATCGTCGTGTTGCTCGCCAGCGTTGTGGTTTGGGAGGTGGTTCGTGATCGTCGAATTCCCCTAATTCCCAGTTAGGATCAAATGCATCGGGCAGCGTGAGAATCTTTGGATTTGCTTCTTCCGCTTGTATCGGGTCATCCGGGAGCAGGGAGGGTAAGGAATCCTGGAAGCTCACACTGACATATACAGCCCCGGTCCAGCAAACGACCTTTCGCAACCGGGCTGCTGCCTTGTGAGTCAGTCGCACGAGAACTCCGTATGCACCCGCCTCGTTTCGCAGTTTTGGGGGGAGGATGTGCGAGTGGCTCACAGTCTGCCGGCGAGTTGGTTCATCGGCCACCTCCTGGCCCCGCAGCAACCGGAACCATCGCCCACCGAGAACCTTGCTCCCCCACACTTCGGATAGCGATTTTGCCGACATTTCGCACAACTGACGCACCGCGAACACGCCATGCAGGTTCAATCGCCGCGCCATTCGCGGCCCAATGCCGGGAAAAGCCTGGAGTTTGAGCTTGTAGAGAGCTATAGGCAGATCCTCATCCGCAAATACCGTCAATCCATTCGGCTTCTGCATGTCTGATGCCACCTTCGCCAGCATCCGATTCGGGGCGATCCCGATGGAGCAGTTCAGGTATTCTCCGGCTCGTTCCTTGATCGCTGCCTTGATCCGGTTAGCCACTTCCACAGCCCGCCCGGGTCGCTGATCGTCCCCCACCAGTCGGCATGTCATTTCATCGATCGAGACGACCCCCTCGACCGGAATGATCGAGCCAACTGCATCCACAATCTGATTGTGAGCGAGGACATATCGTCTGTGGTTCGCGACCCTGAAGATAATGGCTCCTCGGGATAGTTTCCGTGCTTCCCAGACCGCTGTTCCGGTCTTGATCCCAAATTTCTTGGCCTCGTAACTCGCAGCGATGCAGCAGGTGGTTTCAGCCTGAGTTGGGATGACCGCGACCGGTTTGCCGCGAAGTGATGGGTCATCTTGCTGTTCCACCGAAGCGAAAAAAGCGTTCATGTCGATGAACAGGCAACGGAGGGGCATGGTTTGATTCCTGTGTATAGTAGTATACAAATTTCCATAATTAATAGATATGCCCTTTTGCCCAAGGAAAGCAACAGGAATCGGGAGAAACGGCCGAGAAAAGTGGAAGAAGAATGAGGAGATTTTCCGACGCTGGACTGCAGACGAATGCGCTTCCAGGACTAAGACATTCGCCCGGAGAGTCTGCCAGGGATTCTGCGAAGCGTTAGCGAAACCCCTGGAAATCTGCCATCAAAATGCTTGCGGGCGCAAGCCAGGGAGAATCATCGTGGAACTCGGATTGCGTAACAACGTGGCCGTGGTAGTCGGTGGGGCAAGTGGAATTGGGAAGGCGATTGCCACTAGCTTCGCCGCGGAAGGAGCCCAGGTTGCGCTGGTCGATATTTCAGGTGGTGTTCATGCTACCGCGAGCGAACTCGGAGGCGCAGGCTGGGTTGCCGATGTGACCGATTTCTCAGCCGTGAGCCGCATCGCGGGAGAGATACGAACCCGCCTGGGACGGGTGGATCACATCGTATTCGCGGCGGCGATTGGTTCCGGGAAGTTCGGATTTCCATTCTGGAAGCTCGATCCTTCTGACTGGGATCGGGTACTGAAAGTGAACCTCGTTGGCGCAGCCAATGTGGCCCATGCCTTTGCGCCGGGGCTTGCGGAACAACGATCCGGGACGATGCTCTTCCTGGCATCCGTGGCGGGCCAGATTGGGTCGCAGACCGACCCGCCGTATAGCGCATCGAAGGCCGGACTCATCAACTTCGCCCAGTGCGCAGCGAAGGATCTTGCCCCATTCGGGGTGCGTGTGAATTGCCTGTGCCCCGGGATGGTGAAAACGCCGCTGAATCGGTCGGTCTGGCAGACGTGGGTGGATCGTCAGCCCCCGGAAGCCAGACAGGACTACGAAACCTGGGCCGCTGAGAAGATTGCCAAGTTAGTGCCGCTGAATCGCTGGCAAACCCCAGAGGATATCGCCTCAATGGTCGTGTTCCTGGCGAGCGAACGGGCAGCGAATGTGACTGGGCAGACCGTGAACGTCGATGGCGGTTATGTGATGCACTGGTGAGCGAACTTGGAGAAAAAGTTCAGTTTCCCTACCCTGCCCGTCGATCAAAGATTGACAGTGATGGAGTCTGTCCTTGGGGTCAACGCAATGACCAGCGAAAAAGGGCACTACATCCGGCAATCTTTGCCGCGGAAATGGATGGCGGACATGCTGCACTTCAGCCATCGCGTGCCGGTGGTGGCTGCGGAGCGGATACTGCGCGTGCGGGCCGCCGTTGAAGCCCGAAAAAAGACCGGGCTGGCGGTGAGCTGGGGCGCAATGATGGTCAAGACGATGGCTTTGGTATCGCAACGCTTGCCCGAAATGCGTCGGGCATACCTACCATACCCGTGGCCTCGGGTTTATGAGGCACCCTACAGCGTGGCGAGTGTGATTCTGGACCGGGAGTACGAAGGCGAACACGCAACATTGATGGCTCCGGTGCTATATCCCGAGCGGCTAAGCCTCATCAACCTCGATGCCAAGCTAAACCGGCTGAAGACAGCTCCCTTCCACGAGATCGGTTCGTATCGTCGATTGATCCGAAGCACGCGGTTTCCCCTACCTATCCGTCGCCTTCTGTGGTCGATGGGGCTGTTTGGGTCGGGACTGTTTCGTGCGCGCAATTTCGGCACATACGCAGTGAACTCCATTGCCGGGTTCCGGGCTCGAATGCTGACAATGACCACACCGATCACCTCTTGCCTCTATTACAATCCCGTGACGCGGGATGGAGAGATGGCGATCCAGTTTGCGTTCGACCACCGAGTCTTCGATGGGTATTTGGCTGGCCGGGTGGGGAGTGAAATCGAACGAGTCTTGAACAATGAGATTGTGGCTGAACTCAAGTCGCTTGGCGAAGCTGGCCGAGCTGCCGCCTGATTGCCGTGCGAATAGGCGATGAGCTTCCTGAAGCTCACCGCTCAGTCGTGGTTACCAATCTTCGTGATGTGTCATTTATCCTTGTTGCGAAACAATTTCACAACGACTACGCCCTTACCTTCTCCCTTGAAGTCCTTCGATCGCTCGCCTCCATAATGGACAAACGAGACAGATACCAAATGTCTCATTCCACCCCGCGCGAAGTATATGCTCCACGCGGCCAGGAATGAGACATTTGCTAAGTGCGGTAGAGGTTTCGCGATCTCGCTAAGTTCAGAAACAGCTTGAAAAGCATCCTTTAACCTTCGTTCCCATGTGTTCAGCGCAGAGCATGGGAACGAGAGAACTAAGCTATCTTTTGTCAAATGCTGAGTCCGGTGATCGAACAGAACCGATCAGCTTACTACCTCGGCGGGTTCAACTTCTGTGATTTAATTTTAGTCTTATCCAGCTTCTCGGAGTCACCATCTGTCGATGGGTTTGAACTCCCACCACAGCCTGTGAGAAATACAGCAACAAACAAAACAAAAAGAATCCGAATAGAAGGTTTCATTGTCCAAGAAATCCAAACTTGGTGAGTTAATTTAAGAACTACTCCTTACGGCAGAACACATCTACCACAGGAGAAGTAAGTGAAAAGTTGTGCCCGATAATGGACTTGCAGAGGAAGGGCTTGCGGACTTCCACATTTCCTTCCTCTGCAAATTAACATTTGTCAGGCACATTGAGACATCGTACGACCCGATTTCGGGGATTCAGTTGTAAAGATTGCTGGTCGCATAAACACCACCATCCTGCATTCCCGCCGCAAGATTGAAGGTGTTTCCATCGACAGTTCTCGTAACGCCATGAACCGAGCCATCGCACATTGCGAAATTGATAACACCGTCGTGCATGCTGCTATACCGGTACCATGTGACAGGTGTTAAGCCATAGGCTGTGCCCATGTTGAAACCACCAGTCCAGTTCGCCACAAAGTCTCGCGCTGCAGGTGGAGCTGCACCGCCCAGTGATTCGCCAAATCCAAACGTGTTGCTCGTTCCATCCGTGATCGCAACGATCGGTGTCTTGGAATTATCATAGTAGGGACCGATGCAGTAGCAGCCTAAGGCATTGCCGCCTCCGCTGTAGTTGCCCATCCAACCGCAATTTGAGGCATAGTTCGTGCGGCCAAATGGTGTATTGCCAGGATAATACCAACCAGTTTCATACCCGCAGCCCTGACCGCATGAGGTGGGGACAAGGATGAGCCAGCTTCCGTACTGAGGATTTTGGTTTTGGGGATTGTCTGCGGGGCAGAAGTAGGTCTTGATCTGTGCATTGTAGCCATTCGATCCACTAAAGCCCAAACCCCACCAGTAGTTGGTGCTTGAACTCGCCGGTAGGGCAGGGGGAATGTAGAAGAAATTTGGATCCAGGGCGGTAAACTGATTGTACACGTTTTGTTGCTCGACGAATGGGAGCAGAAACGCAAGAGTGCCAATGCTGGTTGGGCCATAGGTGCCAGTATAGTCCTGGGAAGCTGGATCGACGTATCCAGGCGGAAGGTAGCCGTAAGCACTCTCGAAGTTCATAGCGGCGAGTGCGATTTGTTTCAGATTGTTCTGGCAACTCATTCGAGCGGCGGCTGCACGAACTTTCTGAACAGCGGGAAGCAACAGCCCAATCAAGATTGCAATGATAGCAATGACCACCAGCAGCTCAATGAGCGTGAAACCCGTTGTCCGACGCGATTGCTTGTCTCTCATGAAATAATCTCCAGGAAAAAAATGAATGCTCGTCGGGGTGGACAGAATCGATCCCTCGACAGCAGCACGCTAATGCCTTGCAACATACCGCAAGCCGGTAGAAACAGGGTGAATAAAAACCACCTTGGAGAGGCGGCGCAATGGATGGAGTCAGGAGAGAGGAAAGCAGGTGATTATTGAACGAGTCGGGTTGGGAGTCAACCCCACGTTTTCCAAAACTTCATCCACTAACTTAATTGTCGGACTTGGGGATGGTGAGTCAACTCTTTTTCATAAATTCTATGCCTCTTCCTCTCGCTGGAGTTTCGAGCTTTCGGAACGCATTCCCCGGATCGTCAGAAACGACGAATCCGAAATCTGCTGCCATCTGCTGGGTTTGGCTGGAATATATGAATCGAGTAGGCGACAGGAATTGAGTTGATCTTAGCTGAAATCGCAAAGATTTCGTGTGCGCGGATAATCCAGGTATTTAGCGATTTCGGCATCGGGAACTTTGAACCTGCCACTCAGCTAGCGCTCAAACCCGCGAGAGAGTCGATTGGACTGACAGCTTGCGTCACGAGAGTCGAGTGATATGAACCCGCAAATCTGTATGCGGATAACGCCGCTTTCAGCCATCAGGGAAT
>DASZJS010000349.1:0-3642 GCA_035947935.1 Gemmata sp.
GATTGGAAATTGTGGATTGTTAATTGTTGGGTTGTGGATTGTTAATTGTTGGTTGTGGATTGTTAATTGTTGCTCCATTGTTCAAGAGCGATTGTCAATCGCGTTCTTACCAGAGCAACTCGATAACCGACTCACAACCAACAACAAACAATCCCCAATCCCCAATTTCCAATCAACAATCACGCAGCATGCGGAACAGCTGCCTGACGAGCGGAGAGATACCAGGCGATCGTTTTCTCCATGCCGTTAGCGAGGGTGGTTGTAGATGTGAATCCGAGCAGTTCCTTTGCCCGCGTCACATCCAGGCAGCGGCGAGGCTGTCCATCTGGCATGTTCGGATCGAATCGTAGTTCGCCCCGGAAGTCGACTTTCGCGGCCACCAGTTTGGCCAGATCGGCAATGGCAATTTCTTGCCCCGATCCGACGTTCACCGGCTCCGGTGTGTCCAGCACTTCGGCTGCCCGAACGAGTGCTTCGGCTGCATCTTCGGCGTAGAGGAACTCGCGGGTCGGTCGGCCGGTGCCCCACACGGGAAGAATCCGATCGCCTCGCTCCTTGGCCTCAATGCACTTGCGGATCAGCGCCGGAATAACGTGCGAGCTATCGAGATCGAAGTTGTCGCCGGGACCGTAGAGGTTCACCAACATCACGTTCACGCCGTTAAACCCGAACTCCTGCTTGTAAGCTTGGAGCTGGGCGAGGAGAATTTTCTTGGCCAGTCCGTAAGGCGCGTTTGTTTCCTCTGGATAGCCATTCCAGAGGTCCGATTCCTTGAAAGGAACCGGGGTGAATTTGGGGTATGAGCAAATCGTGCCCACCATCACGAATTTCTCGACTCCAAGCTGTCGGGATGCCTCAATCAGATGGGTTCCCATGATGAGGTTGTGATACAGAAACGTCCCGGGATATTTGCGGTTTGCCCCAATTCCGCCAACCCGGGCAGCGAGATGCAAAACCACCTCGGGGCGCTCTTTCTGGAGGAGCCGAAGGACATCGGGTTCCCGGGTCAGATCGCACTCGGCCGATCTGGGGGCAATGATGTGACGGCAACCAACTTGGCGAAGGCGGGCGAGAACGTGCCCGCCGAGAAACCCCGAGCCACCCGTCACCAGGATGCGTTTATTCTGGATGTCCACGCTCGACTCCTTTCCAGCGTGCATCGGGAGTTGGGATGCGACTGGGTTCGTATCGGAAAGCCGGATACGACACCGTTAAAACGCCACAAACCCCACTCCCATCCCATATCGATATCGGAAATGCCGACCGTAGAGTTACTCCGACATCCCCGAGTAGATACCGGGGCGGCGACATCCGCGTCAACATCAACCGCGGGGACAGGGCTGTTTAATGGCCCTGCTATACTTTTGGATTTTGGCGAACAGCGAACCCGTATCAGTCTTTTCTCGATTCATTCGCGGGACGCCAGCCACCCGGTTCAACGTGCAGGTCGAGGTATTTTTTGAAATCGGCCATGTGTTCGAGGATGTCACCCATCGGCGTCCCCGTGTTTTGAATTCCTTCCCGCCATGTTTTCAACTCGACAGTTCCGACCACGAAATAGCCCGATCCCGGAGTGGTAGAGACGAATTGAGTGGGTCCACTAGCCAGTTCTGGCTCCAACTCGTTGCAGTGTGCCATGATGAGTTCGCAAGGCGTGCAGTAACGGCAAGTTTTGCCGAGAATGATCGGCCCCCAATCCTCGATATGAATGAACAGAGCAAACTTCCGCAAGTGGGTTGGCCGCTCGCAGCGTGGGCATTTGCTCAGGCGCACGTCCGAGTAGGGATTCAGGAGGAACGAATACCGAGGTTTCAACTTGCCTAAGTGTTTGTTCTTCATGACTCATTCCAAACGACCTGCCTTCCGAACCGGATGCGATCGCCAGAGCAGAGCGATCACAGAAAGGATCTTCCCTCACACGGTATGCCACCTTCGCATAGAATCAACAAAAAGACGTGCCGACTGAATGGTGAAACGATGACCATTGACAGACCGACTCCAAATCCCAACAACTTGGTGAAGCCACGCGTTGGAATTATCATGGGTTCCCGGAACGACTGGACCACCATGCAGTTCGCCGCGGAACGACTGGACGAATTTGGAATACCCTATGAACCGCGGGTGGTCTCTGCTCACCGCACGCCGGACCTGCTGTTCGACTATGCCGAGCAGGCGGAGAGTCGTGGGATCGAAGTGCTGATTGCAGGCGCGGGTGGTGCGGCCCATTTGCCCGGGATGTGTGCCGCGAAGACCATTCTTCCGGTGTTGGGTGTGCCGGTGGAGTCTCCCCTATTACGGGGAGTCGATTCGTTACTGTCGATTGTGCAGATGCCGGCTGGCATTCCTGTCGGAACTCTGGCGATAGGAAAAGCAGGGGCGATCAACGCGGCCTTACTCGCCATTTCGATCCTGGCTCTCAAGGATTCAGCCATCCGTGAGAAACTGAAGCAATTCCGAATCCAGCAGACCGAGGATGTTCTCAAATACTCCGATCCAAGAGTGGGATGATTCGAGCGCGGAGCGTGGAACTCGGAATGCGGAACGGAAGAAACAAAAGCAGTGAAGGGTTTTGTTTCTTCCGTTCCGCACTCCGAGTTCCACGCTCCGCGATCCAAGTTTGACTCATCCCCCGAACAGCGTAATGAGCGAGATGATGATCGGAATAGCCGCGGCGATATCGGCCGCGATCGTCGGGCCATTCGTCTGCAACCAGGTGAGGATGTTCGCGAATAGCGTCCCACTGGCAGCCGGGGCTGTAGTCGTCTGCGCTGATCCAGCATCCACCATTGCCTGGGCTTCTGCTACCGTGAGCTTGCCCGAGGCAGCTAGTTCGGTAACCAAGTGCCGCTTTGCATGTATTGAAAACAGCCTTCGGCGAAACTGAAGCAGGCTCGGTAACTTGGGCTTGGCGTCTGGTGAGACCGTTGCGGTTTGCGGGGTGTAGATGAGTTGGTGCAGCTTCTCCAGAGACGCTAACACCTCTTCACCCAACTCGATGGCGGTATCAAAATCGATCATGAGATTCTCCTTCCAATTCGCGATTACAGAAACAGTTCCCAACGCACTTTCTTCTTGATTCTCCTGGCAACTCGTCGTCGGTTTCTGTTGTTCCAGTCGCCTCCGTTTGGAGCGCGCGTCGGTGTCCAACCCGATGCCTTGTAGATGGTGCCGGTGTGTACATCACAATCCTGGTAACTCACTAAGCGACGAACTGCTGGACATCTCCAGGCGATATCTCGCACCATCCATCCCAGCATTCGTGACGCTGCGTTCTTCGGGCTTCCTGGAGCGATAGCAAATCGACGCAATTCCAAACACGACCCGTCTTGTGGCAACAACCTGGCGACCGGCAGGCTCCATATGGCAGTCGCGTGGTAACGGTCATCCCATTTGGCCCCGTAGCACAACCAAGCAGCTACCCGCTTGTCGAGATGGGGAAGATGAGAGTGCCAGAGGCGATTCAAACTCAGGGCTGCATGGAGGTCGATCGTCTCGAATCGGAGAGACAGCGCTGAGGTCAGAGTCGAACCGCCCCCTCCTGCCTGGGCCGGCAGGCGTGCCGCCGGGACACCTTCAGCGCTTGTGGATGGCTCCATGTTCCCTTCTCTCATCTCGAACGACCGTTAAGTGGGCATGTTCCGC
>DASZJS010000350.1:0-6188 GCA_035947935.1 Gemmata sp.
CATTCATGTCCTGCGTCATCTTCCCTGTGTTGTCCATGCGCGGCACTTTGTTAGCGCCACCTGCCTTCCCGCGCGACTTCATCCACTCCTCGAATCCATCCCGTTTCACGATGCGCACTACAGGCGATGACATTGCCACGTCGTCCTTGCGATGGGCCTCGTAGTCTTCGTTGATCCGATTCAATTCTGTATCGAGTTCCCGGGCAAAGCGTCCTGTGTCGGGGCTCGAACCGGCAAACTCGATCAGATACAGGTGATGGCCCGGCTTTGTTGGATCGGCAGAAAAGACTGGCCCCACATGGAAATCGAGAACATCCATCCCACAGACACGAGCTGCATGAGTCACACCTTTCTCGACCTCTTCGCTGATGAGGTGTTCGCCGAAGGCCGATAGAAAGTATTTGGTGCGTCCCGTGAAGCGAATCAATGGCGGGTTCTTGCTTTCAAAAGCCACGGTATCCCCAACGATGTACGACCACACACCGGCACACGATGTCAGGACGACCGCATACTGCACCCCGAGTTCCACATCCGCCAGCGTGTGTCGCGTTGGTCGTTCTTTCTCCAATTCCTCGACTGGGATAAACTCGAAAAAAATGTTGTGATCGGGGACGACCCGGAGAAGTCCGTAGCGTGGATCTTCGGTCGCGATGAATCCCTCCGAACAGGGATACACCTCGCAGAACTTAACGGCATCGCTGCCGATTTCCTTGCGAAACAGGTCGCGATATGGGTCGAATTTGGTGCCACCGTGGATGATTAACCGGAGATCTGGCCACACTTCTGTTACTGTCTTCTTGCCCGTGAACCGTTTCAGTCGATCGAAGAGTGCGAGCATCCACGAGGGCACGCCGCTGAATGCCGTAATCGGTTCGCAAACGCTCAACTCAGTGAATCGGGTGAGCTTCTCCTCCCAGTTGGTCAGTAAGCTCAAAGAAAGTGGAGGAAACATGTATGGGCGGAGGAACTCATGAACTTCCTTCGCTGCGATGCCGCTGAGGTCGCCTGCAAGGCTGCCATCCGGTTGTTTCCGCAAATCGGTACACCCGCCCAGAAAGAAGAACTTCCCGGTAAAGAGCTTTGCACTCGGGTTGGCGTGCCGGAACAGGGCAATCGTCGTGAAGGCAGTCTTCTTGTTGGAACGCACCATCTCCCGGGACACCGGAAGGTATTTAGTTGCGCCGCTCGTGGTGCCCGATGACAGCGCATAGTAAGGAATCTTTCCCGGCCAGGTTACGTTATCGAGGTTCGGGTACACATCCTTCCAGTATTTGTTCCAGAACCACTCGTAATCGCGAACCGGGACGCGAGCCTGGTAATCTGCCACGGATGAGATACGTGAAAAGTCATGGTCCAGCCCGAACTTCGTATTCCTGGCGTGGCCGACGAGTTTCATGAGCGTGTTGTGCTGGACCTTCGCAGCGTCCATTCGGTCGAGCGCAGCAACGCGATGATGAGCGTAGCGGAGAAGGACTGCATCAGCCGCCTTACGCACCCACTTGTTCGCGGTGACCGGAGCCAGAAATGCTGTGCTGGGCATGGCGATGTCCGGGAAAAGCAATGAGATGCGCGACCAACAAGCGCTACCCGAGGATGAACGCCGCGGGTTCTGAAACGCGGAAAGCCCCGGGAGAATTCTCCCGGGGCTTTCATTCTATTGCAAGCGATCTCAGAGGGTGGAGGGTGGAATGGACGCTGGCCGGAATCCACGACAGACGTAAACGCCACCCGGAGGCAAATTGAGGGGGACAAACCGGAATTGAACATCGTTGAAGTAGCGGGCATACATCCGGTAGTAGATGAGCGGCATCACAGTCAGTTGTCGGAATGTTCCATGCGGAGCCAAGGTCCGCGCTGAGGTTTCCAGAACAGAATTGCGGAGCTGCTCGGGGAACGATGGCAGTGGAAGCCCGGAAAGAACATGATCGACTTGCGGAAGCCCACGCTCCACGAGCAACTTGTCGAACTGCGTGGCGTCCCCGTGGACGACATCCACGTTCGCCACGTCCTTGAATCGGGACTTGAGCCGACCGCACAGCGTAGGATCGAGTTCGATTACCAAAAGTTTGGTGTGTGGTCTGACTCGTTTGACGATTTCCGCTGTGATTGGCCCGGTTCCGGCACCGAGTTCGACAATGCACTTCGCCTGTTCCCAGTCGATCCCATCGATGATCTTCCGAGCCATGTACTTGGAACTGGGCGCGAAGGAGGCAATCTTCCGGCCCTGCCGTAAGAACGCCTTCATCATCAGCCACCAATCCGGCCCCTTGGGAGTGGAAGCCAGAGCTGGTGGGATGTTTGGATTTGACTTCAGGTCAACAGCCGGAGGTGCGCTGGTCATTTCGGTTGCACTCGGGTAGGCTTTGCAAGGATGAGTTTGGTCCATGACGGATGCGCTGTCGGGTTGGTCGAACTCAGAAAGTCTACGACCAACCGGTTGATCAGCCAGGGTTTCTCGATCTGCGGGGCATGGCCACACTTGGTGATTTTCCGGAAGTGCCCCTGAGGTAAGTCGTTCGCGGCATCCTGGGCCGTTCGCGGACAGCAAATCTTATCGTCGCTCGCAGTGACTAAAAGCGTTGGGCATTTCACATCCTTGAGGCGCTCACGAACGGTGTGATCGAGCGTACCACGAACGGTTTTCAGGAACCCAGATTTCCATTTCCGACTGCTGAATCGCGACTTGTAGTACCTGAGCATCTCGCGATCCACGAGCCGCGGCTTATGAAACACACTTTTAACCATGGCAAAAGCATCGCGCCCGACAACCCCCTCAATGATCGGCAATTGTTCTTTGTCCCCCATTCCCGAAGGACAGATCAAAACGACCCTGGACACCATCTCGGGGTATTTGGCCGCGAATTCAACGGCGACTTTACCGCCAAGACTGCTTGAAACCAGATGATAGGGTGGTGTTTGCACGAACTGAAAGAGGTAGGCGTGCAACTGACCGACCAGATAATCGACCGAGAGCGGCTCTTTTGCCGCGATGCGCCTATGTAGTGCCTCACCCTCATAAGCGAGGATATTCGGCGCGTGGACTTCAAAGTACCGATTCCAGAATTTCCGGTTTCGATACCACGTTTCGGCCTGTTCGGCTAGGCCGTTGAGCAAAACAAGGGGTTGCCGCCGACCGTACTGTCGGGGACGAATTCGGTCAAGCAACCCTTTAAGTGGAGAAGGCATGAGAAGAAAACTCCGCGCGACCGGCATTAAGATAGGGCCGGTGGCGACTTAGAACAGAATAGCGTCGGGATTGTCGGAGTGCAGGAAAAAATGGAATTGTCCCATGTAACTACAATATCAGGTCACAAACTCGACTGGCCAGGGAACATGGATAAGCTTCAATTCTCGCGCTCCTCATGTCCTCTGCCTATCGATCAATTATTATTGCCAGTTCAAATCATTACGTCGAAAACTCCTCATTTGGTCGGCTTTGCGGCGGGAAGAACCACCAATATCAATGGTTGGGATGGCACCTGAACGAGGATGTTCGGTCGGGTCGTGGCCTTGGGATCTTTCGCGAACGGAACCTGACCCTGCCCCATGAACGCGAGCGTGTATTCCCCTGGAGGGATGTTTGCCTGCAACTCCAGTGTGATGGTTGCCTCGGACTTGCCTTCCGCAATGGTGACCGTGCCCATCTTTACTTGCCCAGGCAATGAAAGAGGAACCAGAGTTACACTTCCCTTGAATTCCGGCCAAATCCGATCGCACTTCACAACAACTTCCACTTTCTTTCCCGCTTCGACTTCGCGTTTTTCGACAGTTGGACTAACGGCAAACGGTGCCACCTCCGCAACCGCAACGACCAGTTCTCGACTGGGTCGGCTGGAACTCGGGTCCGCTGTGTTCCAGACGCGCGTATAAGAGCGGACTTCGCGGGTGATCGTCTCTACGCCGCGTTTGGCAGTAGCGATGAGTTTGATTGCCCCAACGAAATCCGGAGCATCCTTGTCGGCCCAGAGGACGAGTACTCCCCGGCTATCGTTATTGATTGTGGTGCGCGCGAAGTGCAGTCCCTTCGGCAGACCATCTGCGGTAATCGTGACCGGCCCCGTGAAGCCTTCCATATTGTGGATCACAAGGTCGAGGTAAGTCGCTCCGCCCTTGCGAATATTTGTCCCCCCAGGGCCCGGATTCTGACTGTGAATCACTGCCGGGTAGAAATCCGGAACAGCTTTGCGAATGACGAACACATATTGATACCGTGCACCACCGCGGCGATAGCGATCCTGGACCAACACGCGATATTTCTTCTTTGCGGTGAGGTTGATGGTGCCCGATGGGTCGCGGAGGTGCCCATCGAAAGCGTTCATCCGGATACCAAAATCGTCCAGTTCGATAACCCGGTTGTCTTTGTCATCCATCACCACGAGATACGGATCGGCCCGGCCAGCGATTCGCTCGCAATAGACCTCCAGGCTGTACAACCCGTTTTCCGTCGGCTCGATCTCGTACCAGTCGGCATCGCGTTCCTTGTCAAATCGACCACTCACAACTGTGGGGAGTGCGAGCTTCTGCGGCTTGAGTGGATCATCGTTCGGTTCTTGCTCCAGCGTGACCGGGATATCCGTTACGAGGAGCGGAACGCCACGGTACTGGAAGCCGTTGAGCGTACACGTTGCGGCGGTCGGCAGAACGCTGTGGCCAGTCGGGTGATCGGTGAACTGATAGAGACCACGTTTTAAGAGATCGTCGGGTGCTGTAACTGTCTCCGACAGCACATCCAGGGGCAAATCGTTAATCATCAGAGTCGATGGCTTGGAATCTCTCCCAAGATTGCGACCGAACGCTTCAAGTTTCGCGGGCTTCCCAACTTGAACAACTCGCGGAAACACGTTTTCAACGTGCGGTTGATCTGAGATGACCAAGCGATACGGGTGGCCGCCGCGAAACGAGAGATCGTTGATGGTGACAAAGTAATCGCCGTCCTTCGGGGCGATGAATTCGACCAGCGGATCGCGACCGGCGTAGTCGCCGTTGGAAGCGAGTTGCCGACCCTCAGAGTCGGTGAGGGTCATTGTTCCATCGAGTTGCGAATCGAGTCGCTGGGCGAAGCATTCCGCAACGATGCGCTGGCCTTTCTTTGCCGGGAACCGGAACACATTCTCTCGCCCCTGATCGGAAGTGCCATTGATGGCGCAATTCAACGGCACGACTTGAGCCGTTGCCACCTCATGGTTGGGCTTTTTTTCGACGATTTCAGTCAAGCCACGCGACACTGCAAAAAGACGGGGGTTGGTAACGCCATACTTCCCGACAAGCCGGGCATCGTATGTGCCCGGTGGAACATCGGACGCGATGGTGACTTTGAATTTGCGATCTTTGATGTGCTCGGCTTTGATGCCGGGATGATCGAAGAGGAGCTTATTCGCTTCCTCAATGTCTGCTCCCGCGATTTCCACTTCAACGCTCGATCCTGCTGCTGCTCCAAGTGGAGTGAGGCGATCCAGTCTCGGCGAAGGCAAATCGGCCCGAGCAGCGGTTGCAAGGAGAAACAGAATGAGAAGGGAGAGAGAACGCATTAGTGGGGAACTCTTTTGGTTTTCTTCCAGGGGTTGCGATTCTTTTCTTTTCCAGGGGTTGCGCTCCGCCGCTGGAAATAAACATTTCCAGCGGCTCAGCTTCACCCCTGGCTACCATAGCGCGCCCCTACCGGGGCTTAATGATGTTGGAGCTTCACTCTGAGAGTGAAGAATTATAAGCCCCGGTAGGGGCGCGCTATGGTAGCCAGGGGTAAAGCTGAGCGAAGCGATGCGGAACCCCTGGGAACAAAGGCACAATCTGATCAATATCGGTCGCTCAATCCCACAGGTATTGTTCATCGAATTCGATACCGTGTTTAATGAGCATCGTTCGATATTCATCTTGGAATGATCGTTCTTTGTGGTGCTGTTCCTGATTCGCAATGTATGCCTTCACCGCGTCGATGTTGGAGTGACTCACAGTGAATGCAGCATAGCCGGTTTGCCACCAGAAATCGCTTGTTCCTGGGAAATTATCGTGTACCCACCCGGACGAATCGGCCTTGAGTTCACGCAAGAAATCGGCCAAAGCGGGTTGTTGCCGGAGTGTCACAAGCAGATGAACGTGATCCGCCGTTCCGCCTATCTGAATTGGAAAGCCCTGTTTGCTCTTCATGATGGTGCCGAGGTACTTCCAGAAGCTTGCACAAATATCTGGAG
>DASZJS010000351.1:0-7194 GCA_035947935.1 Gemmata sp.
GAACTGTCATGGCTGTCCCCAAGCGACGCACATCCCACGCAAAACAGGGTACCCGGCGGAGTCACCACCGGATTACCCCCGTGCAGATTCAGTTCTGTCCTCGGTGCAACGAGCCAGTCCTGCCCCACAGGGTTTGCTCGGAATGTGGGTTCTACCAAAATCGAGACGCAATCCCGATGGAAGAAGACACGAAATCAGGGAAGTGAAGGAAGTGACTGATGCGGATCGCGCTCGATGTGATGGGCGGGGATCACGGTCCGAGTCCCAATGTGGCCGGAGCGATTCTTGCTGTCCAGGCGATCCCCGATATCGCAATCGTCCTGGTGGGCGATAAACCCCAAATCGAATCGCTGCTTTCCGCGGATGGCTCTCCCTCATCCGACCGGTTGGAGATTATCCACGCCCCGCAAGCGGTGGATATGAAGGAGAAGCCAGCCGAGGCGCTTCGCCGCAAACCCGACGCATCTATTTTCCAGTGCTGGCAACTGCTTGCTGAGGGAAAGGTGGATGGCCTGGTTTCCGCAGGGAATACGGGGGCTGTGGTTGCGGGAGGTTTGAGGACTCGAAAATTCCTGAAGGCAGTTCACCGACCGGGAATTGCAACCGTCATGCCGACTGCCCGAGGGCGGTGCGTGATCGTGGATGTCGGGGCAAACGTCTTCCCAAAACCGCGACATCTGCTCGAATACGGAGTGATGGGGTCTGTTTTTGCCCAGCGTATTCTCGGGATCGAGCGGCCAACAATTGGGCTAATGAACGTCGGAGAAGAAGAAGGCAAAGGGCACGACCTCGTTCAGAAGACTTACGATCTGTTCCGTGCCAGCCCACTGAAAGAGCGGTTTGTCGGGAATATCGAGGGCCGGGATATCCACCGTGGCGCCGTGGATGTGGTGGTCACCGATGGCTTTACAGGAAACGTGGTTCTCAAGCTGAGTGAAGGTGTTTTCGAGTTCGTGATGAGCATGGTGCAGCGCGAGATCATCGGTGCGTTGTCGGTTGAAAAGGACAAGGCGACGACAGCGCTGAAGGAATTGCTTGGGAAATATCACTACAGCGCGTTTGGCGGTGCCCCCTTGCTCGGAATCGCGGGCGTGTGCATCATCTGCCACGGTTCCTCGAAAGAGCGGGCGATTGCCAACGCGATCGGTGTTGCGGCCCAAGGCGTGCGGATGCGAGTAAATGATGCGATCGTGGCGGAGTTGGAAACCCTTCCGTGCAGCGATGCGGAGTAAGGTCGAGCGATCGGGGTAGCGGACGAAGTCCCTTTTAGCGTAACCTGACTCAATCGCAGAAAGACCCGGCAAAAGTCTGAGCGAGAGACAAAGTGGAAACCAACGCCGCCGGGATTCCGAATACCAACGTCCGATCCAGCCCTCGTACTGCGCTGTTATTTCCGGGGCAGGGGGCACAGACGGTTGGCATGGCCGATGCATTGTGTCAATCGCTTCCGACAGCACGGGCTCTTTTCACCCGCGCTGGGGAGATTCTCGGATACGATTTGCTCGAAATTTGCGTTCGTGGTCCCGCGGAGCGCCTGAGTGCGACCGACATCAGCCAACCCGCGATTTTCGTTGCCAGCCTCGCGGCGATCGAGCAACTGAAGATCGCCGAGCCGGATGCTTTGGCCACGGTGGTTGCTGCCGCTGGACTGAGTCTTGGAGAGTATACCGCCCTCGTGTATGCCGGGGCGCTGACGTTCGATGATGGGCTCAAGGTAGTCCAGGCACGCGGACGGGCGATGCAGGCTGCTGCCGAAGCAACCCCATCCGCGATGATCAGCGTTCTTGGGCTCGATGTCCCCGACATTGAGCCGCTCGTGATTGAAGGCCGTTCAACCGGAACACTTGAGATCGCCAACTATCTCTGCCCGGGGAACACGGTTCTTTCGGGATCTCTCGCAGCAGTTGAGCGAGTCGAGCAGTTGGCTCAGGAGAAGGGCGGTATTCGGACGATTCGGCTATCCGTTGCCGGTGCCTTCCATACGAACCTGATGAAGCCCGCGGATGAGAAGTTGGCTGAAGCCCTGGCTGGCGTCGCAATAGCTACCCCGTGTGTGCCGGTCTGGTCGAACGTGGATGCAAAACCACATACGGACCCTGCCGAAATTCATGGCCTGTTGGTGCGGCAAGTGCTTTCGCCCGTGCGGTGGGAAGATTGTGTGCGGGGGTTACTTGCCGATGGAGTGGATCGCTTTTACGAGATCGGCCCCGGGCGCGTCCTCGCCGGGTTGATGAAGCGGGTACACCGAAAGGCAGATGTGCGGAATGTGACTGCTTGAACGAATGGCCGAAAATCTGGCCATGTTCCTGGTTACACCGACCTAAATGCGAGAAATCGAGAGCCGTTCCCTTTACTCCGATTTTGTGAGTTGAAGATACAAAACGTGAAAAACCGACAGGAAAACACCGCAACTGCCTTCAACCTGAAACTCGGAAACCAGAGATTGGGAACAGGATAGTATTTCACCCTTTGTCGTGTCGTCTTTCCTTTTTGGGCTGTCGTCAGTAGATTCTGAACGGAGAGTATTGACACTGAGCCTCAGGGTGATGGTTACCTCGCCTCGCGTTGGGTTGTACTTCTCAATGCTGGGCGAGCGACAGATATTCCACTGTGCCGCGGGTTTGGTTGGAGCCAACCCGGGCCGCGGAGACTCGCGGTGGCTTCCACCACCGCTCGGAGGGTCGAGCCGTGTCCGTCGAGCAACGCGTGATCGCCATCGTCAGCGACCATTTCGCGTACGACAAAGAGAAGATCAAGCGAACGACCACGTTCATTGAGGAAATCGGTGCGGACTCGCTCGACATTGTCGAGTTCGTTATGGAACTCGAGGAGGAGTTCGATATCCAGATTCCCGATGATCAGGCCGAAAAGATCAAAACCGTTGGCGAAGCCATCGATTACATCGATAAGGCGATCAAGGACAAGCAGGGCCAGTAACCTCCCCCATGATGCGCCGACGTGCAGTGATTACCGGGTTGGGGACAGTGAACCCACTCGGTTTGTCTGTGCCGGAATACTGGCGGGGACTCCTTGCCGGGCGCAGTGGGATTGCGCCCATCACGCATTTCGACACCACCGACTTCAAAGTCCATTTTGGTGGCGAAGTGAAGAGCTTCGACCCATCCGTCTTCCTTGATGCCCGCGATGTTCGTCGCTCCGACCGGTTCACTCAATTCGCACTCGTGGCCACAGCCGAGGCAGTCAAAGACAGCAGTCTCGATTTCTCCAGGGAAGACCCATTCCGATGTGGGTGCATTCTGGGAAGCGGTATTGGGGGAATGGCGGAATTCGAGGATGGGGCCAAAACGCTCGTGCAGCGTGGGCCAAGCCGGTTGGGGCCATTTCTCATCCCCAAGATGATCGCGAACGCCGCGAGCGGAAACATCTCGATCAAGTTCGGGCTTCGCGGTCCAAATACAACGGTTTCGACGGCCTGCTCCTCAGCAGCTCACGCCATTGGCGATTCCCTCATGGCCATTCGTCACGGCCAGGCCGATGTCATGGTGACGGGCGGAAGTGAAGCCGCGATTACACCTCTTGGTCTCGGCGGATTCATTGCCTGCCGAGCACTCTCCGATAGGAACGAGGCACCGACCCTGGCCAGCCGTCCGTTCGACAAGGATCGCGACGGCTTCGTTTTAAGCGAGGGGGCCGGTATCCTTGTCCTTGAGGAATACGAGCGAGCCAAGGCCCGCGGAGCCACGATTTACGGCGAAGTCTGCGGCGTTGGCAACACAGCCGATGCGTCTCACATTACCGATCCGCACGAGGATGGAGTGGGAGCAGCAGCGGCGATGCGGGCTGCGGTGGATGATGCGGGCTGGAACCGGGAAGAAGTGCAATACCTGAATGCTCACGGAACCAGCACACCGGCTGGCGATAAAGCCGAGACGAAAGCCATCAAGGCTGCGTTCGGAGATCACGCCCACAAGCTGATGATTTCCAGCACTAAGAGCATGATCGGGCACTTGCTGGGGGCCAGCGGTGGGGTCGAGGCCATTGCCTGTGCCCTGAGCCTCAAATACGGAGTGTTGCACCCGACGATCAATCTCCAAAATCAGGATATCGCTGCGGGGTGCGATCTCGATTACATCCCGAACATCGCCCGCGAAGTTCGGGTCAAGAAACTCCTCTCAAACAGTTTCGGATTCGGCGGGCACAACTGCTCACTTGCCATCAGTACCCTGTAATTCCGCTCCGCACTCCGAGTCCCGCATTCTGCGCTGATGAAAACCATTCCACCTTGGCTGTAGGTGCCGATTCAAGATAGGTCGATTTCTCCCTCTCGCCTCCCATTCAACTCAATACATTTTTTGCACCTTTCCGGGGCGACAATCTGGGTTTGTTCGGCAGAATCGCCATTTCACGAAGAGTGCGACATAGAATTCAAGTGATACAAAGATAGTTGTCGTGTCCACTGGGCCGGTCCCGCCACTCTTTCCCACATTTCGCACCGATGAGTTACTTTCCCGCTGCCTCGACGGTTGGACATCGACGAAGTGAGCGTCATGATTGTGGTCGTAAGTTCTTGTTCTGAGCTACCTCCAGCGGTTAGGATACTTCGTATTATTTTGGTCGCTCCCACGGGAAGGATTGCACCATGCGGCGGCTGCTTGTGTCGATTATCATCTGCGGTTTGATGGTTGGGTTGGCCTGTGCATCGGGCACACCAACTTCGGTTCCTCCATCTTCAGCCACCATTCAGACACTCGTCGACCAGCTTGGGGCCGAGGGATTTGCCGATCGGGAAGCGGCCTCTGCAAGCCTGGAGAAAATCGGTCCACCTGCTCTGGAAGCTCTTCGACTGGCAGCGCGGAGCGAAAACCAAGAGATCCGCGATCGCGCTGTCATCGTCCTCAGCAAAATCCAGCGCACTGTTGACAGCGTCCGGTTGACAGCGAAACGCGTGAAGCTGTCGTACAAGGACATGCCGATCGGCACAGCACTTAACGACCTGAGGGTCCAGACCGGCCTGAACATTATTCTGGACCCGAACCGGATCGCAAACCCTCTGCGACGAATCACCTGCGAAACCAAGGAATTGCCGATATGGGAAGCTCTGGAGGCGTTCTGCGTGTCTGCAGGGCTCCGTGAGGTTTTCGCTCCAGAACTCGAAATAGTGAAACCACAAAACTCTCCTCGCAGGGGATACGTCCCACCACCTCCAGCCCCGAACGCCGATAGCATTCCTGTGGTACTCATCGATGGCAAGCCCGACCGACTCCCGGGCGATCGTTCTACTGCCGTGCGCGTTGTCGCCTTGCCACCCTCATTTCCAGGACACAAAGTCACGCTTGGGACGGGTGAAGTGACTCTGTGTCTCGATGTCACTCCCGCCCCCGGGATTGCCTGGCAGGAAGTGACGGGGGTGAAGATTTCACGCGTCATCGACTCAGCAGGACGCATCGGGGGATCCGGGACTGAGAAGAATCCGCCATCCACTTTCGATCCCAACGGAATGCTCATGTTCGTCCGGCCCGGGGTTGCCATGCGGTTTGATCCGATGGGTAACAGTATCCCTCCAGAGACGCTTCCAAACCCCCGGGTACTCGCCGTTCCGCTCCGGGTCAACACTGCTACTGCTGGGTCTCTCAAGCGTTTGGAGGGAGTGGTGTTTGCGGAGGTCCACGCCCTCAATCAGCAGTTGATCTCGGTGACCGACCCTAAACGTAACACGAACGTCGCGGTCACTGGTCCCGGGGAACTGCGGTTCACGGTTCTCGAAGTGAAGGGAGCGCCCCCTGGGAAGGGCGGCGTCGGAATGATCCGCGTTCAACTGGAATATCCCTCCCCGTGGGTCACTAACGCGCGGCGACGGGGAGGCTGGAATCCGGGGTGGCCAGAACCCCCACGAGCCAACACGCAAGAGAGACGGGTGGAAGCGTTCGATGAGGCCGGCAAGCCATTTCCGGTTAACAGCACCAGCTACAACGACATGAGCGACGATGGGCTGGTAAACATTCAGATGATGACCTTTACCTTCCGTCCCGACATCGGGCTCCCCGCAAAGCTTGTTGTGGTCGGTCCAAAGCCGGTGATTGTGCAAATACCATTTGCGATGGAAAATGTGCCACTACCGTGATTTGGAGGGAACGTGACGGAATCTGCCTTCATCAATGAGTTCATCGCGATGGGCGAAGCCAGAGGCCGTATGGAGGAAGCCCGGTCGCTGGTGCTGCGGTTCGGAGCTAAGCGGTTTGGACGGGTACCCGCCGTTGTCGAGTCAGCACTTCACGCCATCAGCGACCTCGGACGCCTGGAGCGAATCAGTGACCGGATTCTAGAAGCCACCGACTGGAATGATCTCCTCGCCACGCCTTGAACCGTGGTAGCTTCGGTCTTGCTTGGATTGCACTCCGGTCGGGTAATACGCCCAATTCGCCTCAAAAGAGCAGAACAACACTCAACCCGCCAGCATCCTTCGCGCGAGTACGACGGCTCCAACCGCGGGATCATCGACCAGTCCCACCGGACCAGGGTTTACGCCGCAGTTGCACAGATCCCCTAGGAACCGCTCGCGGAATAATTCGTTTCGCAACACCAGCCCGCCAGTCAAAGCAACCGGTACCCCATCGCGCGGTAACCCGCCCTGGAAAACCGCTCCGGCAGCCGTCCGGGCGAGTTCCAGCGATTCACTTTCAAAAATCGCCCGGGCCGTTTCATCTCCGAGCGCAGCGAGTTCCATGACAGTCGGTGCCAGTCCGGCGATCGCCGCTTTATCCCAGTTACCGCGATAAACGGCGGGAATAAAGTCGCGGGGGTCGTTCGACCCGAGTTCCGTCAGAAGTACGGGAAGCAATTGTGTGGGAGGGCCGATGTTGTCTGCTGCTCGACAGGCAGCGCGAAGCCCGAGCAAACCAATCCGGAAGGCGCTCCCCTCATCGCCCATTAGATACCCCCAACCGCCGGTCCGCGCATCCTTTCCTTCTCGATCAAGGGTGAAAGCTATCGACCCGGTCCCAGCAACCACTGCCAATCCCCAACCTTCGGGTGTGCCGGCAGCGAACAGCAGGGTGGCATCGTTGGCGACCGATAACTTTGAGGTAAGTTCCACCCGATCAGCCCAGTTGCGAATAAGATCGATACCCTCATTTAGATCGATCCCAGCAAGCCCAAGGGAGGCAGCAGCCACAGGCGCAAACTGCAACCCGGCAGATTCAAAGGCTCCTCTGCTTGCAGCATCCAGCGCCTGGA
>DASZJS010000352.1:0-6743 GCA_035947935.1 Gemmata sp.
GCGTCGGCAATCTCCCAAACACTGCGAGAGTCAGACTCTCCAGAACTTGCTCGTCTGTCTTATTCGCAGCAATCAGTTCAGCTACCAGTTTCTCGAACCGGTTCGGCTGCATGGGTATTACGAGGTCCTCTATTCTGGCAACGGTCACGGATCGTCGAATTGTGTGCCGGAGATCGAGGACTAAAGGGTCAAGCATCTTCTTCTTCCAGGAATCGCCAAGTTGCTTTGCCAGGGTCGGATCGGTGAGCAGGAGATCGAGGAGTTTCTCCCGTTTCTTAAGATCCTTGTCCTCCGAGAAGTATTTCTGCTCCAAGGCGGTTGGGGCTGTCCCTCGGGCCGACTGCATCACCCGCCCAAGGAAGTCCTTGTCCGAGTCGATCACAACCTCCCGAACGATGTCGGTAGACTGTTGTGGATTGGTCGGCGGCTCATTCGTTGCTGGGTGATAGCGGCTTGTGCCCCGGACGATGAGCGCCCGGGCGGGCGGGTAGTAGCCGAGTGAGTCCAACTGCTTCGCTGGAATGAGGATGAAGTTCTCGTTGAGAATGTCTACATCTGACACATCGGCATAACTTTCGTTAGTGATGTTCTGCATGTCCCCTGTGAACTCGTCCTGAGTGGTTGCCCAGAGCCGGACTGTTCCGCTGCCGATCTCTCTCTTTTTGACCAACACATCGAGCCACCCGTCTCTATCGAAATCGGCGATCAATTGAATTGGAACGCGTTGGATAGAGTCCTCGACGACCGTTACCCGGTACATTCGGCCAATAGGTGTGTCTGAAGCTCCCGATATCTGGACCCGTTCTACCGGGATCCCCAGCTGCTTCGCGAAGCGCTTTGCGAGGTATTCACGAACCTTATCTTCGGCCACCATCCAGTCGATGATCTTGCCGCGCTTGTTCGGATCGCTGTCCGTCTTGAAGTAGACCATTTCGATTCGAGTGGGCAGTTCGCCCGTTAGATCGAGGCAAAGCCGGCGGAGGAAGGTGGCGTCGTCGATTGGTTCCGCGGCTTTTGGCGATTGGGGGGCCACAGTTTGTTGTTTTTGTACTCGCGGTTTCGTTGGGTCTTCATTTGCCTGGGTCGGCACAAGTCCAAATCCGAATCCGCAGGTGAGTACGAGCGCGACCAGAGTTGGCAGAACTGTGACCTTCAGTTTGGACATCATCATCATTCGCATCACTCCTTCGCAAAGTTGAATGGTGTGAGAAGAAACGAGGCCGGAGAGTGCGGAAACTCCCATTCCCGAGGCAACCGCTTCTGCGGCCCGAGCCGTGGAAGCAATGAGCTTCGGCAAGACCACCACGGCCGATGCACGCTCTCCAAGTACCATCGCCAGGATTCCCCCCGAGAGTGCCACCCCCCGGTCGGTGAGGCGAGTGGCGAGCAGGCGGCGTGCGGACATCAGTCTCGCCGCGAGCGTGGACAGGGCTACGCCGAGTTGCTTGGCCACAGTTCGCTGCGGGCGTCCTTCAAGGTCGCAGAGTACGATCGGAAGTCGCAGCTTGTCGGGTAGGCGAGCCAGTTCCTGGTCGATGATCTGGTGCAGATCAGGCCAGACATCTCTCGTCGGTGGAGCTGGCTTATCTGGCATGGCTTCGACCTGTTTCTCGCGGGATCGTTGCCGAGTCAGGACCATCCGTGCCCTCATCGCCGTCCGATATGCGACTCCGTAGAGCCAGTTACCGACCTGCTCCCTTGGTAGCACGGCATTCGCGCGCCGGGCAAGAATCAGGAAAACTGCCTGAAAGGCGTCGTCCGCCAGGTGGGAATCGCCAATCACGCGCCGACAGACACCCAGGACCATCGCTCCGTGCCGATGGACAAGGGCGGCAAAAGCCTCTTCACTTCGTTCCTGAAGAAACGCTGTAAGGAGTTGCCCGTCGGTGCGATCGGCTATCTCGCTGAGACGCAAGACTCGTTGCAGGCCGGGGCCAAGTCGGTTGGCATGGGTGGTCGGCATGTGGATGGTTCCAGGACCGCACTTGAATCTGCGCAGTTTATTGCACGCAGAAGGCGGGGTGTTCCGGAAAAATGTTTCGATGGAGGGTGATCGGGCTGCGACCGATTTCACTCTACCACCCCGTACCACTAGCAGAAGTGAGAACTTGGAATCTTACAAGTCTGTGTGGAGTCTATCTTCCACTCATGTTTCGCTTATTAGCCTGACCGCTCTTACCGTGGAGTATTCTTGGTGAGTCGATCGATCCGACCAAGGGCTGCCTTTGCATCTTCCGTGAGAATCGCCCCGTTCGCACCCTGAGACCAACCCTTGAGCAACTCAATAGCCTGCGGCGTCCCATCCATCTCCGCAGCACGAACCATCCGACTCGCACGCAACTCGTCTTTCGTCAGCCCACTTTCCAAAGAAGCCAGAATCCGCATCAGGCGGTTCTTTACCTCGGGACTTTCTGTCGTTCGAGCCGATTCCCGTAGCGTCGTCTCGAAGTAACGAACTCTGGCTGTGAGTTCTTTCTCGGCCGATTCCCGCGTTGCAAATGCCGGGTCACCCAAATCGGCAATCCATTGCTTCACTTGAGCCGCAGTTGTATCCAATTTGATTGGAGGCATTTTCTCTCGAAGCAAATCGCGCCCGGTTGCTGTCGCGATCAGTCCGTTGGCAGCCCGAACCGCTTCCTTGGCCTCGGACTTATTGAGCAGTTCCCACAGCTCGGTTGCCGTGGCTTTTGGGTTGGGAGTGAGAGTTGCGATCAAGTTCCAGCGGCGACCAACCCCATTTCCGAAGATGAGTAGATCGCGATTCTCCGGGGTGAAAATAGGTTTGCTGGGTTGGGTACCAGTTTCAAAGGTCGCCAGTTGCCGCCCGGTCGCAACTTCCCAAAGCCCCACGGAATCGGCACCCGTCGTGACAACCCATTTCCCATCTGGAGATAGATCGACGCATTGTACCAACAGATCTCCCGCGTTGTCGCCCATACCAAGTCGTTGAAGTTGCGGTCTCTCACCCGGTAACGCGGCAAATCGATTCCGTTCGCGTCCGAAAACGGGATCCAGCATTACAGCTAAATTACCTGGGATCACACAGACCAACGACCTGGAATCCGCAGACCATGCAGATGGATATCCCGTGATTATTTTTGGAGCCTGCTCGACGACTATTTTCTTTCGTAATTTTCCCGAAGTCGGATCAAGGAGAAGAACTTCACCATTCTGGTTATCCACAAGAGTTTTTCCATCCGGGCTGAGACTTTTGAGATAGCCATTTGTGGGGATCTTTTCATCGAGATTACCAGTCTCAAGATCCCAATACCTCATGCTTCCTTTTGGGACTGCCGAATCATCCAGAAGGAGGCGCTGGCCATCGGAAGTAAAACCAATTGGACGTAACGATGGGAAGCGTTCTTTCACTGGCCCTTGCTCTATCTCTTTTAACGTCTGACCATTTACCAAACGGATTACACGCACAAGATTAATATCTTGAACATCCTTCTCCCCTTTTACGCCTCGCTTCTCCAGCTCAGTGGTGGCAAGGAGCTCGTCGTCAGGACTGAACACCATTGTCCTTGCCCTGCCTAAAGTCCCCCATTTCTGTGCCCCTGACCCAGGCTTTTGAATAGTGCGGATGAGACTCCCCGTGATCGCGTTTCGGAGATCAATGCGACCAGTTTCATCACCCATTGCCACCAATTTCCCATCGGGCGACAATGACAAAGCGAGTCCTTTTGAATACCGGTCAGCGATCGGAATTTCCTTCCCGCTTTGGCCATCCCAAACCTTGACGCAGCCATTTCCGAATGGGGTCAGTAACGTCTTCCCATCCGGCAGCGAAAATAAGCCGATGCTTGTATAGTATTGTTCTGAGTCGACCGTTAGCCGCGGCAATTCCTTCTGTGTTCTGGCGTCCCATCGAAGTACGTCCGCATTGGGAATACAGAGAAACAGGGTTCGCCCATCGGTAGTGAAGCCCACTTTCGCCACCGCGTTGATACTCGGTAGCTTCTGGGGGTGCAGCGTGGCGATGTGCTTCAGAGGATCGAGATCCCAAAGCTCAACTTCTTTCCCCATGATCTCGCTGAAAGCCACTCTTTTGCCGTCGGGGGAAAATGCCACATTATCGTAACCCGTACTGCCCGTGCTTGACGACCAGGGAGGCGAGTCTCTGAGAGCAGGGAAATCCTTTCCTGTTCGAGCATCCCCGAGAACTCGCTTCTTCAAACCCGAATTCCAGTCGGGGTCTTCCACAGTCCGGATATAGAATCGTCCCTCGCAGGTGAGATGTGTCACATTTCCAGCCGGTACCGATCTAACCTCCCGGCCGGTGGCAGGATCGTGAAAGTAAAGCTTGTCTTTGTCCGAGAGGGCAAACAGACCATCCGAGGTAAACGCGCAGAACTCCCATATCTTCTCTTGCCCCCGAAGAATGCCACCCTCCAATCTCTGAGCCAGTTTTCCAGTTTGTAGATCCCAGACATATGCATACTGGTTGCTGGGCACGTACCCGAGATATCGACCATCCGGGGAAAAGGTGAGAACGGATGCGAGGGGAATCCACACCCTTGGTGATACCGGAAAGCAATGAACCATGCGCCAGGTCGCAACTTCGTATACACGGACGAGACTACCCCCATTCGCCACGGCAAACAACTTGCCGTCATGGGAGAGGGCAGCCGAATCGATACGATCCGGAACCCGATAACGCAGATTACCGAATTGTGCCACGGCTCCAGGCGGAAGTGCGTTAGCTACATCGTCCGATTTCTCTGGTTCAGTTCCTTTTGAGACCTTCAGGACTGGAGGAAGATCGATTGCTTTGATTCCTGGTATAGATTCGGGTCGAAGAGAGGCAATTCCTATTGCCGCGGTGATGGCGGCAATTCCCAGTGTCGCAAGGATCGTCATTCTCCAACGAACCGCAAACCCACCGAAGATTTGGATTCCTTTCGGAATCGGTGAAACGATTGCCGTTGCTTTGAGAACCGTAGCAATCAAATGGGGCGGAACGAAGGCCCGCGCCCCATTCGCTTCAAAGACTCCAACAGCCAACAGGATCGGAGACACACCACGTCGAAGCAAACGGTCGCGGAGCAGTTCCCGACCGGCCTCCAGTCGCCGCTTCACTGTGTTCAGGGAACACCGCAACCGTTCGGCGGCTTCGTCGCGCGTACAGCCATCCAACAGACAGAGAACCAATGGAACCCGATACTTCTCGGGAAGTCGGTCGAGTTCTTCATCGAGAACCCGTCGGAGATCGCGCCATGCCATATCCGCGAATGGGTCGGAAGCGTCAGCCGCGCCACTTGGAAGTGAAGTTGTTGAAAATTGCTGGGTTCTGATGCGAAGGGCAATTCGGATTGCTGTGCGGTGCAGCCACGCGGGAAGAGCGGCCGGTCTGAGGATGGAACCGGCCGAGCGGATCAGAGTCAGGAACACGGTTTGGAAAGCATCTTCGGCATCCGTCGATGTGCCAAGGATTCTCTGGCACGTTGCCAGGACGACCGGGCCATGCCGACGGACCAATTCCACGAATGCTTCGGAATCGTTCCGCTCTGTATAGCGACTGAGCAGTTCGGTATCGGTAGTTGCGGCTTGGGTTCCGCTCAGTTCGGAAAGGCAACGACGAACGATTGCAGTAGACACGGGCTTCCTCCCTGGGGAAAGAACCGATCTTCTGCACTATAAGAGACAGCACTTCGAGGCGATGGCCCAACTAAATTCGCAATCTCACTTTGCTCGTGTCTCAGTTGGTCTTCGGGAGCCCTTCCGGCACGGTTCGTTTGATTTCGGACGGGAGTTCCATCGATTCGTTGAGCTTCGTGTCTGCGTTTTTCGTCTCGCCGCCAGTGGTAAGAAAGAACCGTCCGTCCTTGATGCCGGCGTTGATGTTGGTGACTGGGTTCTTATCGGCAGTGAAACGAGCCTTGGTGACCGCCAACCAATCCCCTTTGACGGACTTCACCCAGGCGTTCCCATAGCGGGCTGTGCGGACCTTGGTCGTGGATACCTTGTCCCGCTTGAAATCTTCAACAAAGGAGTAGTAGCCGCCAAGATTCTTGCCTTCGGTGACCGTCGAGAAGGTAATGAGGTGTTTCCATTCTTTCTCCTCAGGGACACCGAAAAACCCGGCATACTCAGTTCGGTTTCCATCGACCTTCGCTGTCACCAGGAAGCGGTAGGTTTCGCCTACCTTCCAGTCGTAGTCGAGGAACGACTGTCCGCCGGTGCCTTCGCCGCCGAAGCGGCCAACGCGGACTTTCTCGTCCTTGTGGAGCATCTTCACTCGCTTGTCGTCCTCAACCGCCTTGGCATTGTTCTGGTTGGAATCCCAGACCGAAAAAATGACCACCTTCTTTCCGTCACCCTTCTCCTGAATGCCGTAGTAACCCTTGTTCCACCCACACGCACAGAAGTAGGTGCCAGGGGCTGACTTCACGACCGTGACCTCGTTGTAAAACGCCACGCCTTCACCAGCAGTGAAGGCGAGATGAACCGAGCGGCACGCGATGCCTTCGAGACGTTCGTCTGCTTTCAGAAAAACTGTGGAGCAGGCGAGTGAAACAATGCCGAGGAGGAGAAGCATCGAGCGGTGCATGGAACCCTCAGGAACAAGTACGGAGATGTTGGCCGTGTTTGCCTGGGATGCGTTAGTCGATGATTATACTTTATGCGTTAAAGAGTGACACCTTGCCCCCACGTTTGGAAGTTGTGGGCCATGGGGGTCTCCACCCTCGTTTGATGCTTGGGCGGTTTGTTCTGACACAAGCCCGAAGCGCCAGCGAGGGAAA
>DASZJS010000353.1:0-9755 GCA_035947935.1 Gemmata sp.
TTTCCCTCGCTGGCGCTTCGGGCTTGTATCGGGCTTTTCGTATTACAACCATAAAAAGCGCAACTTCAAAAAGCGTTAGCGATGGGGTGGATCGAGTAGATTCCTTACGCCTTCTTTCGGCAGTAACTCAGCGACAGGAGGGCAAACGCGGTTGCCAGTTCCGGAACATCTTCCAGGAACTGTCGGCTCTTGTTCGCCCAACTCCCGCTCTCGCCCTGTTTCTTCTTGAGTTCATCGAAGAGTTCCTGCCGCCAGTCGTGCTTGACGTCCTTGGCATCGACAAATGGCTCTTCTCCCAGTGCATCCATAGCCTTGGCAAATGTGTGGTAGTAGTAGTAAAGCCCCGCCTGACCCTGACCGGGGTTTTCGGTCACCGTGTAGTGTTTCCGCACCCAGGCGATTGCCGCCTTGACCCGTGGATCGTCCTTGCTCACCCCGGCATACAAGAAGCTCTTGAGCCCGGCATACGTCATCCCGCCTTCGCTCCGAAGGCCGCCGGCGGCCGTTCGCTTATCGCTTTTTTCGTTATCCTGATCGAGGGGGTTGTAAACAAACCCACCCTTATCGTCTTCGCTCGCCTTGGCCGCGTATGGCAGTTCGTTGGACTCATTCTTGAAGTTCTGGCATCGTCCCACGAACACCAGCGCCTTTTTGATCGCCGGATCGTCCTTACTGACACCCGCCGCAAGCAGTGCCTCAACCATGAATTGCGTGTTCGACAGGTCTGGTCTGCTCTTACCGTCGTAGCCAACCCCGCCATACTTCACGTCCTTCGGATCGGTGTCGTCCTGGATCCCCTTCACGTATTTGGTGGCATTCGCAAGTACCTTGTCGTATTTCCCGCCCGCGTTCAGTTCCTTGAACGCCATGATGGCCAGGCACGTCATGTAGTTTCCGAGACCCTTCTGATACACTCCTCCGTCCTTTTGAATATTCCCCTCCAGGTATTTCATCGACTTCGTTACGACCGGGTTGTCGCCCGGCACCCCATTCCTCAACAGAGCGGCGACGATCAGCGATGTCAGTCCCGGTTCCCCGGCCTTGGGGAAAAAGTCGCCCGTTTCTTTCTGCGATGTCTTCAGAAATCCAATCGCCTTGTCCACAACCGCTTTAACGTCGTCCGCGGATGGCGCAGCGAACACCCGGAATGGAAAGGCAGACATCACAACTGGCCCCGCGACGGTGGTCTTCAACCAATCGCGGCGAGTGAACTGGGACATGCGAAACTCCTCGATTGTGGAATGGGAACGCAGCGGATGTGGCAAACCGTGTGCCCGGTGAAGCGAAAACGCCTACCGGCAGCGTAGGCGCGAAGGGCAGTCTTGGGAATGGATAATCGTTGACCAGTGGCGGCTAGAACATGACCGGAAATGCAAAGGAAAACGGAGGAAACCATTAGACGTTGTGTGTAGGACTCCAGTCGCTGACGCTCCTGGCTCGCCTAAATCTCACACCGTCAGCACCCGATCGCGGGATGCAACGGTCCACCGGCCGACGATCTTCCCGCCTTCTGCAACCAGCGCCTCCTTGTGCAGCGCCACGGTTGGGCAAATGTGCCCAGGCAGGGCATACACCACATCGCCCGGCTTGTACTTGCTGGCCCCAGCCGTCTCGACAATCAGGTGTTCCTCGTTGTGGCCAACCGTCTTGTACTCCGGGAAATCGAGAAGCGTAACCCGCTTCTCCAGAAGTGGATCGGCCGCCACTGCCTTGTTCCCCAGATCCAACGTCACGCGATCGGAAGTCGGCCGACTGATCACTCGGGTCACCAACACGGCCGCCGGAGTGATTCCCGCAAGGTCGGGGTATTTCGGCCCATAGCCAGCATCGTGCAACACAAATGTTCCCGGCGAACACTCAATCCCAGGGATATCGGTCATGGCCGCGTATACCGGGAAGCTGGGGGTTCCACCGCACACCAATCGGGGAACAGGGAGTCCCTTGACCTTGGCTCTGGCCTGTAAGTCGAGAACGGGAGCAAGAAAATCCCGCACTCCGGCCTCTCTCGCCACGCGATCCGATTGGTTATTGTGCCCATCGTAAAGCTGAAATCCACTCAGTGTCAGACCGGGAAGCCTTGCAGCCAGTTCGTACAGCGAGAGCGCTCCATCGCCCACCGCCACGCCTGTCCGGTGCTGGCCGACATCGAGATCGAGAACGACCCCTACTTTCACTCCTGCGGCAGCAACAACCGCCGAGAGCGATTGGGTGGCGTCTGGATGGTCGATGAGGGTGGAAAAGGAGGTGCCGGGATACTTGCGGATGAGTTCGACCAGGCGGCCAAGGTTCGGTCCAACTAGAGGATAAGCGATCAGGACATCCGGGACGTTGATGGTTGCCAACATCTCGGCTTCGGCAATGGTGGCGCACTTGTGCTTCGTCACCCCTGCATTGAGGAGTAAGCGGGCAATTTCGCGTGTCTTGTGCGTCTTGACGTGTGGGCGGAGCCGACTGGGATTGCCTGCCATCTCAACGACCCGGCCAATGTTCCGCCGAATCAACTCGGGGAAAAAGACCAGCGAGGGACTGAACACCGTCGCGGAATCCGAAAGCGCATAAAGAGGGTTCATGGAGCGTTCCAGGGGACAGATGCTGCGGCCATTCGACAAACCGGCCCGGTTCAACAAAGAGGTTATGGTGAGTACCAGATCAGATTAGCGAGTCTAGTTTTGTAGCCTCCGCTCAAGACCCACCCGACAAGACAAAATACTTCCAGGGCTCACGCCCCTCGGAAATCATTTCTTTATGAACTCCTGGATCTCGTTTTCCTTGCTGCGAAGGACTTCAATTGCATTGACCGCATCAGCCAGAAGTTTCCGATCCGCATCGGAATTGGAATCGAGCGGTGCCTCCAGTTCTCTTAGTTTCGCCGCGGCCCCACTGAAAATGACCAGCAACTTTCGAAGGGTGTACTGATCCCCGTTCTTCTTACACTCATCGATAGCTCGCGTGAGTTCCGGCAGACTATCCTTGAAATCCGGGATGGTGGCCACGGTTGGCCAGGTTTTCAGAAGATAAGTCCGGGCCTTGGCATGAGCCTCGTTTTTCGTGGCCCACTCCGCCTTGAGTTTGTCCTGCCTGGCCTTCACAGTGGCATCGTCTGGGAGCAACGTGGCCAGTTGGCCGAAGGCACTGATGGCCTCCTCGACATCGCCGCGACTGAGGAGAATGTCGATCTGGGCAACCAATGCCTGAGCCCGGACCTCCCGCGCAGCGAACGTGGGATCGTTCTCCCGCGTAACCACGGTCTCCAGTGTCTTGATATGGCTTGTAAGCTGGACGTTAAACTGTCGCAAGGCAGTGAGGTGTTGCTCGACGACCTTCAACATCCGGGGGCCAATAGTTGGCGATTTATCGACGGACCCTCGCAAGTGTTCGAGTTCATCCGAGATGCTCTTATCGGCGACATCGGCGGCCTGATGTCCGCTTCGTGCCCGGGCCAGGGCCTCGGTGTTCTTTTGCTTCTCGATGAGCTTGGCCGTCGCTTCAAAGCAAATCGTCTGAGCATTTCTGGCATCCGCCACGCGGTCGATCAGGGTCTTCGCAGACCGCTCGAATGTCGCCTGTTCTTCAGCCTTGGGGTCGATCTCAACCGGCAAATTCACCGTCTCGGAACTCAGGATCGGAACCGGAAACCGTTTTTTCTGGGTCGGCCCAAGCGACACCGTGATGCATGCCACATTGGAAAGCGAGCGGGCGGATCGGTACAGTCCATCTCGAAAGTCGAGGGTGTCGCGCGCATCCTCGGGAACATTAAAGCCCTTCTCGGTGGCTCGTATACTCACGAATCCAGCCGTTTTTCCTGACTTTCCATCTCGACTTACCAACCGGACTGTCAAGGGACCATCGATCGTCCCGAGTTTCATGCAACGGAATGCTGCAGCACCTCCCTGCCCGGCCGTGAACTCGCGGTTAAGCGCTTCGCAGCGAAGAATCCCATCCGCTCCAACCTCGATTACCTTGAGCAAGGAAGCCAATCGCAACCGGGCACTCAAGCCGGGTGGTGGTGTAGAACCCGGGGGTTGAGCAATGATCTTTCCCGTAGCCGTCCGAACGGGAGGCGGAGCAGCGCGGTTGGTCTTGAACACCTCAGAGACCGCAAACACATCTCCTGCCTTGACGAACCGACCCACGGGACCAAGCTGGCCGCCCCGGACAATTACTTTCACCTCCTTCGCATTGCCGAGTATCGGTTCGACGGTTCCGACCAGCCCAAAATCCCGATCCAGCATGAGCCCAGCCGTTCGGCCGACCATTTCCGGTGCTCGCACGCTTTGCTTCCGAATCGCGGGTGTACCGAACCCGGCGTACCCCGAGGAAAGACCGGCAAATCCATCGTGCTGACGGGCTTCGAGCAGATACAGCCCATCCTTGTACTCCAGCTTCAGGAAATGAGTTTTTGCCCCGGTCAAGTCTCGTGGGGCTTCGAGCGCGGCAAACCCCTTGTCATCAAATTGCTGCCAGAGCGAATCCCAATGATCGCGGGGAGTGTCCGTGAGGTCAACCACATCGACCGTCCCCAGCGTTCCCAAAGCCGGTTGCAGTGAGGCTTCCAGATCCCGTTTGAGTTGCTCCCGGAACGTCGGGGAGAGTAGCGGGTGAGGCTGGACCTTCAGGACAATCCGCCATAAATACGGCGTTTTTGGCTCTGGATCGAGCTGTGCGGACAGTGGAGATCCGGCCAACAGCAAAACCGATGCGACAACCGGGAACAGAAACCGAGACGACATGGGAGAAAACCTCTGACGGTGCTGAATATGTTGAGCGTGCTTCACGAGAAACTTCCAACTGGAAATACCATCTTACCAGAAGCCCACCAGTGCGGTATCGTCGAGGAAGGGTTTCCTGGTCAGCGTTCAGGCTTCGCCAGTGTTCAGTTTTCAGTGTTCAGTGAAGACATTGAAACGTCGCTGCGGTGTCTGAATGATTTAGCTGAACACTGAACACTGAACACTGAACACTATTCGTTAGGGCCTTTCCCATGCGCATCTTGACCTGCATCGCTGCGTTCTCGATCATCGCCACCCTGGCAGCACTCTGTGCCCCGGCAGCGGATGAACCTGGTCCATTGCTCAAACCGATCGTTCCATCCAGCAGCAACGTCCGGGTTCGTATCCCGGTGATCGAGGAGCGGGGCACGACCATGCAGTTCAAGGCCCAGGTGCCCAAGGGTAAGAGTAAGAAGGGCGAAACAATCGATGTCGCGGTCGGAATCGAGAACTTGCCTGGCCCATCGTTCGTTTCCTCCAAGCTCTGGCAGAGTTGGGGTTACGAAATCCCACCGAACAAGATAGCCGTACTTCCGGAACTAATTCTCCTGGGGACGCAAGTTGCCCCCAAGACATCCAAACACGATGTGCAAGTCAAGATGGCGATGATCCAACTGGAGATCATCGAACCACCCGGCGGTGCCGAGAAAGTCCGCGGTTGCGACATCTACATGACTCTGAAGGATCTGACGAAGTATGCCGATCGAACATTTGAAACGCGGTTGTACTTCCAGGACAAGTTTCTCGAACTGACCGTACCATCGGGAACCGTGAAGCGACCGGGAACCGGGGATGACGTCCCACCCGATCCCGCAATTTCGGCCGACCGGGAGTTGGTCGTTGTTGCCGGACCAATGGCCAACCGAAAAGGGCTACCGCAATTCGCTTATGCCTCCATAAACGGGCTCACACAATACAAGACTCCAGATGGGAAAATTGAGTTGGTTAACGCCGGCGTATCTTCGACCAACGATTGGCCGACCGGGGTGCTGATAACCAGCGGGACAGCCCGCGGTTGTGGAGTGGAAATTGAACAGGGCAGCGACATCAAGGGGATGGGTGCAACGTTCGAGGCAATGATAGCCAAGGGGAAAGTGAAGGAGTTACGTCTGGGAATCATGACTGGCCCGGGCCTGAAAACCCAGAAGGATATCGTGATTCAGGATTTGACGGTGTGGATCGACAAGAGCAACTCCGGACACTTCGTCTGGCTTGGGCCACAATTTCTGAGTACCTACCTCAAGGACCATATCTTCGCTTGCGGCTCCGATGGGATGTGGCAACTATATGGACGTCTCAAACCCGATCTGCTTCAGGACATCAAGACTCGCCCGAAGAAGTAGTGTTCAGGCTTCGCCAGTGTTCAGTGTTCAGTTTTCAGTGTTCAGCGAAGACATTGAAACTTCGCTTGCGGTGTCTGAAGGATTTAACTGAAAACTGAAAACTGAACACTGGCGAAGCCTGAACATTGTCCCAGAAATGCCCCGGCCCGGGTAAAAACCCGGGCCGAGGGACGCAACCAGGCGGAACGGGGCCCGGAGGATCAAGTTACTTCATTACTTGCAGCAGCCAGCGGTTGCACCTGCAACAGCCGGGGTTGCACAGCCACAATCGGTGTGCTTCTTGCAGAACCCACCGAATGGTGTGTTCCACCATGAGCTGAAGAAGCCACACTTCTTGGCACAGGGATCAGCACAGGGTGCCGGCGCTGGGCAAGGAGCCGAGCAAGCTTCGTGGCAGTGGTGGCCCAGACCGCTGAGGCGAGCCCGCAGCCGATCGAGGAGGCCGGCCTTGTCGCAAGGATTGCCACAGTGGTTTCCGCACGGACCCGCTGCACAAGGACCTGCTCCGCACGGACCTGCTCCACAAGGAGCCCCGCAAGGAGCGGCAACAAGCACGTCCTTCTCGACGACGGTCGGAACCAGCTTGCAAACCTTGATGGTCTGCTTGACTGGCACGCACACGGTCACCTGACGGGTAGCCTCGTAAGGAATGCACTTCTTCACGTTAACGGTGCAGGTCACCGTTTCGCAAACCGGCACGCACTTCGTGCGGGTAACCGGGCAGGTAATCGTCTTGGTCACGCACTCGTGGACGCAAACAGTCTTCTGGACCTTGACGCACTCGTGAACGCAGACCGTCTTCTGCACCGGCACACATTCCTTGACGCAAACCATCTTCTTCACTGGCACGCACTCGTGGGTGCAAACCGTCTTCTGGACCGGTACGCACTCGTAGGTGCAAATCGTCTTGGTGACCGGCACGCACTCTGCAATCTTCTTGCAGTGTGTCACCGGGCAGCAAACCGTTTCGCAGACCTTCTCGCTCTTGCAGATGCTCACAGTTCGTGGGCAGGGATTGTAGCACGGATCGCAGAGCTTTTTCAGCCGATCGACGAAGGACGGGCCGAGATCGACAGTGGTCGGGACAGAAACCCGATGGCTGACAGTTTTCGACTCGTTTTCGGTGACCATCACCGACTTGTAGTGAACTTCATTCACGGTGACGGTTTTCTGAACCGGTCGGCGTTCTGTTACAGTGACCGTCTTTTGGACGGGCACCTTCTCCATCACGGTGACTTCTTTCTGCACCGAAACCCGCTCGTAGACCGTGATGGTCTTCTGGACCGGAACCCGCTCTGTTACCGTGATGGTCTTCTGAACCGGAACCCGTTCCGTTACCGTCCGGGTTTCATTGACTGTCTCGGTAATCTGCTTGTTCACGGTGACCTGCTTGGTGACCGTCTCCGGGACCAACTCCGTCTTGTAGGCGGTGTACTTCTCGGCCTGAACTTGTTGCTGCATCACCGTAACCGTCTCATCCACCTGGGTTGGGACGTATTCGGTGACTTTCACTTTCTGGGTAACGTACCCAGCACCAGGAGTTGTAGCGCCTGTGGCGTAGCCCGAGGTGGTGCCACTGCCGCGACCGCCTAACCAGCCACCGAACAAGCCATGCCCTTTGCTTCCATTGGCACAAGGATCACAGCAATCGTTGGATGATCCGAACAGTTTGCCGCCAAACGCCTGTGCGTCTCCCGCGGCAAGTCCGCACAGGCTGGCACACAACCCGGCCATAAGACACATTTTGATCTGCCGAACACTCATTAGGGTGACCCCCACTTGTTCCGGGTTCCCGCATTCCCTGCCGCCGCCGTCGCGGCCGTCCGTTCGCCGCTGACAACGACAGGCGGCAAAAGAATGCTTGCGTAAGTTATGACCGCGCCACTGCGAATTGGGAAATCACCAGCGACCGGGTAGGGCGCTAAAAACCACCCGAACACGACTAGATCTGCGGCATGGCGCAATACACCGGGTTTTGCGGCTCGCGCCCGGTACTCGGGACCGAAGCGTTGTGGCGGTTGGGGGCCAGCTCTGATAGCCGCATGATCTGCGCAGTTGGGCGCAGACGACAAAAGGAGACGAATCGGAAGGGGCTCAGGAGAACGAGAAAGAGACGAGGGGCGAGGGGCAATGAGCTTGAAAAACCAGGCGATAAGAGATCCGGACAATAGCCAAGGTATGCTTCAGGCGAGTTGCAAAAAATACAATCGACGCCTTTTCGCTCAAGCTCGCGTATGGCTTCTCCTCATCGCTTACCTCTACTCCTCAATGCCGTGGAACAGTCCCAGGTAGCTGTGATAGCGGCGAGGGCTGATTTGCTGACTGGCAATGCCTGCCTTTACCGCGCAACCAGCCTCATGAGTGTGGGTGCAATCAGGGAAATCGCAAAGAGAGACATACGGACGAAACTCCGGGAAGTAGCCCTCAACCTCTTCCGGCCGGACATCCCAGAGCTGGAGTTGCCTGACCCCGGGCGTATCCACCACCCATCCACCGAAAGCCAGCTTGATCAATTGCGTGTAGGTTGTCGTGTGTCGGCCTTTGCTGTTCACTTCACTGACCGACTTCACGGCCAATCCAAGCCCCGGTTCAACGGCATTCAAGAGCGAAGATTTGCCCACCCCCGATTGACCGGAAAAAACCGTGGCTCGACCGCGCAGTTGCTCCCGGAGCCGACCGATCCCCAGTCCAGTTTTTGCACTCGTGAGCAAAACCGGCACTCCCAGTTGAGCATAGGCTCCAACCAGAGGTTGAAGAGCCACAGGGTCCGCGAGATCAGCCTTATTCAGGCACAGAACCGGCTTGAGCTTACCTTGCTGCGCAGCGGCTAAATATCGGTCGATGAGGTGCGGTTTCAGATCAGGTTGCACAAGCGATACAACAATCGCAACCTGATCGACATTCGCAACCAAAACGTGTTCGCGGCGGCGACTGGATCGCGTGAGTACTCCATGACGAGGTTCGATGCGTTCGATCATGCCTTCGATGTTGGGCAGCGGCGAAGGAGAAAGGGAAAGGCTGGCGGCTTCCTCGGCTTCGGGTGCTTCGAGGTCGTCCACTTCCGACCGCTCCTGGCTTGCTGTCGGGTTCCCGCTCCCCACCGGAGCAGGACGTACCCAGACCACATCCCCCGTGGTGACGACGTTTCGCTCATCGGTCGCAAGGCTCTTCAAGAGCCGGCGAATGGCACACCGGAACACGCGGCCATCATCGACCTCGACAATCGACTGAAGACCGTGGACGCGAAGAACGCGCCCACGCAGGCACTCGGCATCAACGACCGGCTTCCCGGTCGAGTCTGCCGCATTCTGAACGACGGTGCGGTATCGAGACAGATCGCCCTTGGCACGGACTCGCTCGGTGGACCGGGAATCATCGGTCCCGCCCGCGTCCTCCTGGTATGCGCGAGTGAGGTCATTTCCTCGTGGCGGCTTGCTGCGGTTCTTCCGCAACTCCACCCGGACTTTTTTTTTCTTTTCGCTCATGGGATCACCATTCCCGCAGTCATTTACGACAACTCCACCCGTCCCCAGCATACACGACAACACCATCCTTCCCATGCCCTCTTTATTTGTTACAAGCGGTTGGCGAGGAATGGTGGGGCTCGCAAAGCCTCGACCCACCCTACAAGAGGCTTGCCCGA
>DASZJS010000354.1:0-6214 GCA_035947935.1 Gemmata sp.
ATACATGCCAGTCGTTGAGATGATTGGCAAGCGACTTCTTCCGGTGTGCCTCGAACGGGTCGTGAATACCGATCTTCTCTTTCTCGATTTTCTTGAGTAGGTCCGCCAGCATGATCGCGGCGGCATCGTAGTTTGGTGAAAACCGGACCCGCTTCCGACTTCCATCCGCCAGGCGCACGTCCGCAGCCCATTTCTGCGCGGGCTTGAGGTATTGGGTTCGATCTTCGGAGAGTGGATACCAGACCGTCCTACCGCGTTCCTTCATTCGGACATGTGGCTTTTTGTCGAGATTATCCGACTCGCGTTGAACAATCTCCGCGTTCGGTGGGAGAGCGTAAGGTCGAGTAGGTTTGAATAACGTTGCCATGTTGAACCTTTCTCTGAGGGACCGGGCCAGCGTGAGTGCGATTCTCAGGTAACACATACCGCTGGTCAACCGGCCAAAGACAACGGAAGTCTCTCTAACATAGTGTGGGCGTCAAGCAAGTAGCGACATCTAGCGCTGGCCCTTTCGTGGCAACTGCCATACGGGCGTGCCATCCGCTTCGCTTACAGCGACAGCACCGATGAGGCCCAGGTCGCGTTCCAGGTCGTCAAGGGATAAGTTCGCGGACTCATAGAGGCCAGCCAGTTCGCGTTCTGTTGTCGGACCGGCAAGTAACCGGATTCGGGCTGGAACATCACCCGCATCACCCGTATCACCCGCAACCCTCTCGGGTGATGCGGGTGGTGGTTCAGGTCGATGGGTTGGCCTTGTAGCAGGGTAGACGGCCCACCGCATGCCTTTCAGTCGGTCTTCTCCCGCGTGGTTGATCATTCGCCCGTCGAAGTTCCGCCGTATGAAATTCCGGAACCGATAGCCAAGCGTTCGACTGTCGAGTTTTCCGCATAGTTCTTCGACCGCGCTCTTGAGGTCAGGAAGCCACTCTGGGATGGGTTCCGTCGGTTTGCGAATGGCTTCGATAATCTGAGCAGTCGTAACTCCGCGGCGGTCGGGGTCCATACGCTCCAGGGCGTCAATCATCGCGGCCATGTTGTTGGCCTCACGGTCGGAAGCGGACTGGAGCGCTAGCCTCGTTTCGCCGGGATCGGGTAATCCAGCCCAAACTACTACCTCACGTACAACATTGGACCAGCCCTCGAATGAGCCCCACGGCGTGAGCTGGTGAGAAGGCCGACCGGCAACAAACCACCCTCGTAGGATCGTGAATGCAGCAGAGAGAAGCAGCCCACGATGAGTCCTAACGTGTCCGCGCAAGTCTCCATATTTGAATCCTGTTCGCATCTCCGGACGCTCGTCTGGCGTCTCCATCCGGCAGTGACACACCCTGCGTGCTGTGTCCGCTTGAAGTTGGACGTTGTTTCCCGTTCCATACCAGCACACATGAAGAGGGCCATCGTAAACACGATTCCCTCCTAACAGCCGATCTTTCCAGCTATCGGCTGTAAGGGCCGCATCAAGGATATCGTTCCCGACCGCCCCGGCCAGATTATCGAGCAACACAAGCCGATCACCCTCAGCGGCCAAGGTAGTTATTCGTTTCCGCAACTCTTCCCGATCTGCCGTGTAGGACATAATTGGGAATCGCCGACCGGTAACAATCAGTGCGATCGCATCGGCAAGCAGTCCTTTACCACTGGCACGGATGTTTGCATCAAACAAGAACATAGGGGCCGGACCCTCAAAAGCGAACCAAGCCAGGGGGGTAAGCAATCCCGCGAACCACGAGGCACGGTGAGCATTGGTTTGGAACGGAAAGTCTTCAATTACGTCTGAGAGTACAACCATCGCAGCGGCCACATCGTCGCGGTCAGGGTATTTGGGCACACTGATTGTCACATCACGTGGCAGGCAGACGAGGAGATGCGATTTTGCATCGTACCCGTTCGCTTCAAGAATCGACCCATTTGGGAGAAGCACGGGATGGGGGCTCACAGCTTCTAGTCGGCGGATGCCTGGCCAAGCCCTGCGGGCAGCAACTGCGGATACACACCAGTCCGGCGGATGAGCAGACACCTTTTGTATCTGGTGACCTGATCCTTGCCATTTCATCCACTTGGCGCAGTGGGTCAGCCTTTCTCGAAGAATTGGGTTTGGCATGTCGCGAATAACTGGTGTCGGGTCAACTCTGCGAAGAACAGAGTTTGCTTCGTAATCTGTCTGCACCTCGACGACATTAACCAGCATCCCCGCTCGTTGGAACAGATTGGCGTCACGGGTCAGGGCTTTGACTGCTTCGGCGTTGACGCGGTATTCATCCGTACCAATCAGAATCTCTGGTGGAGCATCAGGCGACTTCGGCCCGACCACTGCTTCTGCAACATCAGAACGGCGAGTAGTCCTTTTTGCCATTTGTGTCTCTCAACGCTGTTCTGACTTGCCTACTTTGAGGCCAGTCTTCACCGTTTTCGGGGACTATGTAATAGGTCGGTTAGCAATGTCGACTGCTTAGGAGAGATTTCCAAATCGCCTCCCATTCGTCACGCGGCGGGCACCCGTGGCGTGTCCAAGCAAGAAGCTCTTCAACGCTCCACAAGAGTGTTCCGCCCAACTTTGTGGGCTTTGGTGTCAAGCCAGCGGCGACGAGTTTGTCCCATGTCGATGTGCCCTTCCCGCACGCGGCAGCAGCCTCATGTCGGCGGAGCATGAGTTTGCGGGGTGCATCGGATGGAGGGGTTTCAGCGGTGGCAGTATGCATAGTGTCGCTCCCAGGGGTCGCGGCCGATCAGCTGGCCGCTTGGGAACGATTAAACAGAGAACTCGCCGGACAAATGGAAGTGTCCGGTGAAATTGGCAAAACGGAACTGGGGATGTTTGATTAGTAGGTGAGGTGAATCGAAAATAATTGAAGAGATTCTCACCGGACATGCCGAGTGTCCGGTGAGTTCGGGGCGTTCAATGTCGTCGGAGTTGGCGAGAATAGACGTTGTTCCACCAGTTTTCAAAGTTGGCATCCAAGACGATATGCACTGGTTGCACTTTGAGCCATTCGCGAAACCGGCGGATCAAGGGCCGTTGCTGCGTAGCTTTCATCTCCCGTTCAAACTCTGGCCATAATTTCACTACTGCCTTGTACTTATCCGGGACATTTGGGGGTTTTGCCTTCTTGCCCACACCCGTTCGTTTTGTTCGAGTTTCCGACTCTACGATGGCGCGCTGCCTCTCATCAGTTTCAATATCATTTGCCCATTCAAGTAGTTCTTTTTCAAAAGCCAGTGTAACTGCCGACAACTCAGCCGTTCGCTGGGCTCCTGCACTCGGTTCAACCACGTGAGATTTGATTCTGCCGCCTGCATACTCAGGAATTTCAAGTTGGACACAAGTGAATGCCTCATCGAGAGCGTAATGCAAGCGGGCTTTTACAAGTTCGGATGTCTCCCCAGATCGCCGTCGTTCGATCCAACCGATCACCGGAAGAAACCCAACGGAGATTTCATTCGCAAGATCTTGAACCCTAGCCACGCGCGCGACCGCATCAACGCAGACGAAGGATGAGACTATCTCGCGAGGAAGACCGCGAATACGTGTAGCCATCTGCCTCGCTTGATCGGCAATCGACTCAGTTACTTCATCTTTTCGTTGATCTCTTCCTGTTGCTTTGGCATCTGCCCTTCTATGTGGGGTTTTCCGGCTCACGTAGAGCCTACCTTTCAAAACCGATCCCGGCAGAATGCGGAAAGGTAGGTAGAACCGCATTGCCGCCAGGCTCGCAACCGGTGATCAGCCGGTCATGAGGGCAATTATAGATTCGTGGCGGAGAAAATGTGATAAGCGAATTTCGAGGTTTTGAGATGGGGACGCACTTAACAGCGTCATCTGGCTCTTACTGTTTGGATTCATTCGCTCGCCGTCGAGCTTCTCGATCGAGAATCGAGTCGAGGGCCTTGCCAGCCCGACCTAACCCAGGAAACGGTGGTTGTCCACACATCACACACTTGCCCTCTCGAACGAACTGCCTCTCCTTTTCCACCGCTTCCCGCTCGAAATCGTCGAAAAACTTCTTGGTCAACGCATTTAGCCTTTGAACTCCCTCATCCCCCTCAAATTCGTCTGCCGTTTCTTTCTCTTCGTCCATCGCTGTCGCTTTGCTTTCCTTGTCGGCCCTCGCGCAGTGTGCCTTTTCCAATCCTGATAGCTGGCGGAAAAACTCTGCCGGATTATCTCTCAACATCTTCCGACAGAGCTTCTGGCCCGGTGTCCCGTCCTTCGATTCATCCTGTACGTACACGGCACGTAAGTCGCGTAACAATCGCGAAGTCTGATGAGCTTTCCGGCCAACACCTTTCTTTCTCCCGTCATGTCCAGGTTGGAATTGGGTAACCCGGCTTCCTGGTGATCGCCCTCGACCCGTTTCCATTGAGCCATTCGAGTTTTCCATCGATGTTCCCGTTAGAGAGCCTCATTCATCTCCATTCCCGGATGGTAACACGCTCGGCTTTAAAGCGCAAATACCGTCAAAAGTGAATCTGACTGAGGATGACGAGAAGAAACTAGGAGCCGAATGGACGTAGGCGTCCCCCGAGTTCTGCCCCCCTTTGACAATTGTCGATCATGCATACGTCCGAACATGGTGTGCGTTCGGTAGGATCGCATTCTCGTCTGAACTCTTTTGCGTCCAACAGGTTTGGTGAGTAAGTACTGTAAAGAGCCACTTGAACTTGGCGCGCACTTAAAGGCCATACAAAATGACATGACCGGTGCAATCTTGGGAGATGCACACCGGCCATGTGCTGCTACACAAGCACATCTTAAACGACCAATACGTTAACGGTCAACCAAAGTCTCCCCACACAACACTTAATGAAATGGGGATCTACTAATGGTCACATCGCGAGAAAAACGTGAAGCCGAGCTGCTCAAACTGTCCAAAACCAGAGATGGGAAAGACAAGATCCGCAAGCTGTACGAAGAGCTGACAGGGGAAAGACTGTGTCTCGTTGCCGTTATGTCTCACCTAATCTGGGTCATTCTCAACAACGAATACCCTTTGCAAACCGCATGAGTTCGAGGTAATCCGAGGACAATGTTCCCTTGAATGTAAGGGTCGCAACCTTCTGCCCCCGAACAATTGTGCCGGTGACTAGGTCGATTACGGGTTCATCGACCTCATTGTACACAATGTCCTTCGCCGCCAGCAGATCGAGAACCTTCTCGATGAGGCAGTCCCTAATTGTCCAGTCGGGCCGGTTTGCGGGGAAAATGAAGGGCGAGGGAATGGGATCTTGAGTCAGCGGTTCCTGTGGTTGACTCGTCATTGGAGGCTCCATCTGTCAAGGGCATGTGACGCGAGAATTCATCCTTGCTAGTTCGCACGCGTCAACGGTAACTTAAAGCTCCGGTTAGTGGTACTGCAGAGCTTCCAGCGCGGTCCCGTGGGGATGGCAAGGCTGGTGTTCAGCCAGTCATCAGAGGTAATGATAGCGCTTGGCGATTAAGATGCGAGATGGGATTTCGCTGAGAAATCGGTTGTTATCCAGCCATCAAGAACAACCGCAGAGCGGTCGCCCGGCCAACCGGAGAATGGATCAGCCGGCCTTCTCGTTCTCCGCCGCACGCTTTGCTCGAAGACGCTCCAATTCTCTCCTTTTCGATACCTCCTCGAATGCTGAGAGTTGTGCCTCCAGTATTCGGAAGACTCCCGCCTCTCGCCAAAGATGCCTGTTACCGACAACGTAGAGAACTTCTTTCGCTCGTGTCACGGCCACGTTCAAAAGATTTGGCCGTCCACCAGCCCAGTTCCTGGCCCCTTCCTGTATTGGAGCAGACGCTCCCAGCACAAAGATCACTCCTTCGGCCTCCCGCCCCTGGGCGGTGTGAACCGTCCCGATCCGTTCAGTCTCCCAGCGAAGTACCCCACCGGGAAGACACCATTCTTCCGCCACTCTACTATCACGGACAAGTTGCCGGAGTCGCTCAGCCACGATCAAAATGGAGTCACGATGTACAAGTCGGGCTTAATCCCAGCCTTTGCTAGTCTTCGGAGCAAGTCCAACACCTCTACCCCTTCCTCCGGACACCATTTATCCTCGGGGGTTCCTTCAACATGCAGCCAAACTGATGGCCCGAGTACCTCTCGGATGGACGATGCCCCTGGCGTCTTTAGCGAAACCATTTTCCCTCCGTAGGCGATCTCATTAGCAATTCCGAACATCGGCTCGGAGCAGCGACGATGGACGAGGAGGGGAACTCCCACAGTCCTGCTTCCTGTTCCGG
>DASZJS010000355.1:0-3528 GCA_035947935.1 Gemmata sp.
CGGATGCAACTTTGGTATAATCGGGAACCGTTGACAACCCTCTTCAACGGACGTTGGTTGGAAGGAGCGACCGGATGACCGAAGCGGAATGGCTGAGAGGCACGCAACCGAGAAGAATGCTTGACCATCTCCAAAGAAGAATGCTTGACCATCTCCAAAAACAATTATTTGTTAATGGAAAGAGCCGGAAGATGCGACTCTTCTGCGCGGCAAGTTGCCGAAGTTTTTGGGACCATTTAGCCGACATTCGCAGCCGAGAGGCGGTTATAAAGTTGGAGGAAGCCGCAGATGGAAAAATCACCAACGTAGAGTTGTTATCCGCCGAATATGAAGCAGAGAACGTACGCCACCTAAGCCCGTTTGGGCATGCTGCGTGGGCCGCAGTTGTCGGCATTCCTTACAATGTCATTCACAGTCTATTAAAAGAAAACAGAAAGAAAGACCGCAGTAAACAGGCAATGCTATTACAAGAAGTCTTCGGCAACCCCTTTCGCCCCATCACACTCAATCCCACCTGGTTAACTTCAAACGTCTTTGCTCTCGCACAACAGATGTACGACTCGCGAGACTTCTCCGCGATGCCCATTCTTGCTGATGCCATTCAAGACGCCGGTTGCGACAACGAAGACATCCTGAACCACTGCCGAGAACCAGGTGAGCATGTCCGAGGTTGTTGGTGTGTGGATTTGATTTTGGGCAGACAGTAATCGCTGATAGCTCTTATTCTCTTTCGCATACCCCTCTCGCCTTCTCACCCAACCTGGCCAAACCGAAGGCATTTCATTCCAGCGATTGCCATAAATACTGGGTGATTCCGCAAGGTTTTCGACGGATCACAAAGACACATCAAAGTATTCGAGTGCCCACTCGCGCATGAATCGCACCTGAACGGGGCGGATGCGGTAAACGATCATCGCTGGGTTGTCGATGCTGCCCAGGTATTGCCGCAGGAGCGGGTTAGCGTCCCAGATCTCTTGAAGCACGACGCGATCGGTCAACGTCTCCGCTACGCCCGTGATGCGAACCTGATCGTGTCGATCATCCAGATAGCACAGTTCGACCTTGGGATTGGCTGAGATTTCACCCGTCTTGTGGTAACTCCGCAAATTGGCGACATAGACCGTGAACCCATCGGTGCGAACCGGAGACACTGGCCGCACACGCGGCTGATCGCCATCAATCGTCGCCAGGTTGGGAAAGCGATCCGAACGGACCACCGCCAGGGCAAGTTCCGCGACCTTGGCGGGATCAACTGGTTCCGGGATGGGCTTCGACATTGCAATTCCTCTTTGTCAATAGTCATTGCCACTGCTTGGCTTGATGCGCAAGACTCCGTACTTATTCAGAATGACCAACATTCACGCCCTGTTTAGCACCCATCAAATTACTGGCGGAGGAAGGGCGTGATGATCCAGGTAAAGTGCCCCCAATGTGAGAAGATTAATCGGGTCTCAGATGAGATGGCTGGGAAATCCACGGACTGCTCGATTTGCGGGCTCAAGCTCGCGGTACCTGCGCCTGTGACTGATGATACTAACGAGACCCCCCGTTCTGATCCACAACCAGAGTCGAATGAGAACAGGCACGGAGGCGACGAGGAAGACGAGCGCAAATCCAAACCGAAGAAGAAATCGAAGAAACGAGTATCGAGTGAATCCGATCACGAAAGCGATGATGTGGATCGGCCCCGGAAACGGAAATCAAAGTCGAAGTCGATGCTGGGAGACGAACTGGGGCCATGCAAAGAAGTCTTCACTCCAAATGTCGGCCCGCTGCGCATCGTGGCGATTGTGTGCGGTAGCATGGCCGCGATTGGATTGCTCTCGTGCATATTAACGATGTTTATGAGCATGCCGAATGGTGCGATGTTATTGGCAATTATCGCGATCCCCGGCGGTCTAGCCGGCCTCCTCTGGTGCATGAACTTCCTCACCCTGAAAGTGGCCGTACACGCGGGCGGCATCGTGCATTCGCACCGAGGCCAGGAGCGAACCATCCTTTGGGGAAATATCACCAGCCTCACTCAGGAGATCACTGAGGTTAACAAAAATGGCGACCATGTGGGGACAACGTGTGTGTACACACTCGTGCTTGCAGACTACGAAAATATTGTCTACACGAGCAAACTCATCAATAACGTCGAGAGGCTGGCGACGATCATCGTCGAGAAGACAAGTGACATTCTTCTACCTCCGATTCGCATCAAGTATCAAAATGGCGATATGGTGAGCTTTGGGCGACTGGGGGTCAGCCTGAAAGGCTTACATTACGCCAAGCACGTTTTGGATTGGCGAGACATTGAGAGGGTTCGGATTCACGAAGGGTATTTCACTGTGAGCAGGGGTGGGAAGTGGCTGAGATGGTGCAAAATTGAAGCTTCCTCGATTCCCAATCTGGGAGTGTTCCTGATGTTCGTTAATGAGATCCTGGATGCCCGGTGAGGGCCATGAATCACTCGCAAAACTGAACTGCGTTTAACGACTAATCCCGTGTTCTCGCATCCACCGGACGTACGTGCGGGCGTACTGATCGAGATTCTCCAATGCACCACCAGCACGGATCGGAGAACACATTTCGTAAGTCGCCAGTCCATCGAATCCACCATCGCGCAGACCGCGGAAGAACGCAGCGTAGTCGATGAAGCCGGTTCCAAACGGAACCGCCCGAACGAGGTCGGGACCGGCCGGTTCGTAGTTCACCAGTTCCGGGCGATAGCGGAATTGGGGGAGGCGGATGTAGTCCGCGTTGGTGGTAATCGCGGTGTATGGTGCTGCCGATCTTGCGGCCTCATAAAGATCCTCGCCCCGCAGCGCAGGCGACCACGCATCAAACCCGAGTTTGCAGTTGGGGCGACCGATGTCGTGCAGCAATTCGAGAAGGGCTGTCGTGTGGACTGCCAGGTCGTGGTGGTTCTGGATCGCCACCGTCATTCCGTGGGCCGCTGCGCGGTCGCACATCTCCCGGAGAGTTATCACGGCTCGCTGCCACGCCGCGTGAGAACTCGCGGCTGGAGTTGCATACGCGGTGAACACGCGCACGATGGTTGCCCCGAGAGCAGCACCGAGCCGGCAAAGCGATTCAACATAAGCGATCTGCATTTCCAGGTACGGAACCTCAGCCGCCGTTGAAGGTGTGAGATCGGTGTAAGCAGCCACAACCGCGCATTGCACGCGGGCTGTTTGCAGTTCATCCTTGAGGGCAGCAATCGCTCGCTCATCAGTATCCAGCGGCGATAGGTGCGGACGTTTCCCGGCGAGCATTACCACATCAAACCCTAGCTCAGCCGCTCGACGAATGAACGACCGGAGATCGAGGGCCGCCTGACCCCACAATCCACCATAACTGATCGAGAACAAACCCAGTTGCATCTGGTAGCTCCAGTGGGAACTTCACCGATATTCGACCCGATCAGATGACTAAACGCAATCGAATCGTTTGATCAGTTGCAGTGAGCATCCCGAAATCGTTGACGAATCTCACCCTGTCGTGATACTGTGGATTCCAGGAGCCACACATGAACATTTCGAT
>DASZJS010000356.1:0-4286 GCA_035947935.1 Gemmata sp.
GGCCGTGAAAAAGATGATTTGGCGGTCCATCGGACCTGCCAACATGGGCGGGCGCATCACAGCGATAGCCGTTGTCGAGTCCGATCCCGCGACTTACTACGTTGCAACCGCATCCGGCGGTCTCCTCAAAACCACCAACAACGGCACCACCTTTACCCACCTGTTCGACCGCGAGGCCACTGTCTCCATTGGGGATGTGGTCGTGTCGCCAAGCGATCCGAACATCGTCTGGGTCGGCACCGGCGAAAACAATCCGCGTAACTCCGTGTCTTACGGCGATGGCGTCTACAAGAGCACAGATGCCGGGAAAACGTGGCAGAACATGGGGCTCAAACAGTCCTTCCAGATCGGGAGAATCATCGTTCACCCGAAGGATCCCAACATCGTTTACGTTGGGGCGCTCGGTCGCCTTTATGGACCCAATGAGGAACGCGGTCTGTTCAAGACCGAGGATGGTGGGAAGACCTGGAAGAAGATCCTGTACGTCGATGACAAAACCGGCGTCATCGAGATGCGAATGGACCCCAACGAGCCGAATTCCCTGCTGGTTGGGATGTGGGAGCGAAAGCGCGATGGGTTCGATGGGCACTTTGGCCCATCGACCGATTGGCCGAGCCCGGATCAATACGGCCCCGAAGTGACTTATGGCCTGGGCGGTGGGCTGTTCAAGACCGCCGATGGCGGAAAGACCTGGAAGAAACTCACCGATGCCAAACTGAACACCGGACTGCCCACGGTGAAAACGGGCCGCATCGGGATCGACTATTCCCGCAAGACCAAGGGTCTTGTGTTTGCCATCATCGATACCGAGAACGTCGGCAAGGGCCGACCGGCAATCACCGTCTATATGGGGCTCACCAGCGAGACGGAAAAGGGCGGCGGAGTGAAGGTCGAGGATGCCATCGAGGACGGACCCGCAGCCAAAGCCGGGGTGAAAACCGGAGATGTGATTACCGCTGTGGATGGCAAGAAAATCGCCGACTACGATGCCCTGATCGACTACATCGCCACCAAGAAACCCGACGATGTGGTGAAGTTCACGATCAAGCGGGGCGACAAGGAGTTGGTTCTGGATGTGAAGATGGTCGCAAAGCCGATGGCGGATCGACCCGCCCCGAAGGCGACAACCACGCTTATGCCCGGCTTCCTCCCCATGACGGGTCCAGATGCTCCGTTGAAAGTGGCGAGCTTGCCGAAGGGCGGGCAAGCCGAGAAGGCCGGAGTGAAAGTCGGAATGGACATTATTGCCGTTGATGGCAAGGAAGTGTCGAACGGGCAGCAATTCCGAACCGAACTGCGCACTTCCCCCAAGGCCACCGATCCCCGCAAGGCGGGAGACAAGCTCCAGATCACGTTCATGGAAGGGGCGAAGAAGCTCGAAGCCTCCCTGGCCCTGGAGCCAATGGAGTTCGCTGGGCCGGGTGGTGGCCCTGGCGGTCGCGGTCAACCCAACCCGACCCGTCCGTTCGTACTGGATCGCACGGTCGGAGGACAACAGCCGAACATTGCGAAGGATCAAGGAAAGGATGGCTTTCAGACAGGCGGGGTATACGCCTCAAAGGATGGTGGTGAAACCTGGGCACGGGTGAACAGCCTGAACCCACGACCGTTCTACTTCTCGAACATCCGCGTCGATCCGAATGATGACAAGGTGCTCTACGTCCTGGGCGATACAACGCTGTGGCGGAGTTCCGATGGCGGGGTCAAGTTTGCCTCCGGTTCAGCCAGTGGCGTTCACCCCGACCACCACGCTCTCTGGATCGACCCACGCGACAGCCGCCACATGCTGATCGGCTGCGACGGCGGCTTCTACGTCACTTACGACAAGGGTGTGACCTGGGACCACCTGAACATCCTGGCCATCGGCCAGTTCTACCACATCTGCGTGGATAATCAGAAACCCTATTGCGTGTATGGTGGGCTTCAGGACAACGGGAGTTGGGGTGGCCCATCCCATACACTCCGTGGCATTGGTCCAGTGAACGATGACTGGCTGTTCCTCAACGGTGGGGATGGATTCGTGTGCCGCGTGGACCCGACCGACCACGACATCATCTACGCCGAGAGTCAGAACGGAGCGATGAATCGGCGAAACCTTCGGACGGGAGAAAGCCGATTCATTGGCCGCCCGGGTAACACGGGCGAGCAACTTCGCTGGAACTGGAACACGCCGTTCATCCTCTCCAGTCACAATCCGAGCATCTTCTATTGCGGTGCGCAGTTCGTATTCCGCTCGATCGCCCGCGGCGACAACCTGAAGACGATCAGCCCGGAACTCACCCGGAGCAAGGCCGGCACCATTACCGCGATTGCCGAGAGTCCTCGGAACCCCGATCTGCTCTGGGTGGGAACCGACGATGGCAATCTGTGGATCACCCGGGACGGTGGCGGAAAATGGGACAATCTTCTCGACAAACTGAAGGCAGCCGGGCTCCCTGGACCGCGGTGGGTTGCCAGCATCGAACCGGGCCGGACGGTGGAAGGACGGTGTTACGTCTGCATCGATGCTCACCGCTCCGACGATGACAAGCCATACCTGTTGGTGACCGAGGACTTCGGCCAGACGTGGAAGCCAGTGGTCGGGAACCTCCCGGTGTTCGGTTCCACCCGCGTCTTGCGCGAAGACATCACCAACCCGAACATCCTCTATTGCGGGACCGAGTTCGGCATCTGGGTGTCTGTGAATCGTGGAGTTGGCTGGGCCAAGCTGAACAACAATCTCCCGACGGTTGCGGTCCACGAAATCGCCCAGCCAACGACCGCCAGCGAAATCGCGATTGCCACCCACGGGCGAAGCCTGTGGGTGTTGGAAGTGGCCTCTCTGCGTCAAATGCCAATCCGCACGGAGAAGGTTGGCAACGACGACAGGACGATCGATCCGCTGAGCGGTCCCGTGACTCTGTTTTCTCCGGCCACTGCCGTAAGGTGGAAACTGGAGACTGGCCGCGAGTTTCCGTACTCGAAGGATGTGCGAAAGTTCTATGGGACAAACCCAACACCCGGGGCGACGTTCGATTACCTGCTTGCGAAGCCCGCGAAAGCCGCATCGCTCAAGGTGACCGATGTGAACGGAGTCATTGTCCGCAACTTCCCCTCAACTCCGGTGGAAGCCGGGTTCCACCGTCTGGCGTGGAACTTGAGTTCCCAGCGAGGAACGGTCCCGGCCGGCGGTTACCGGGTGGTGTTGACAGTGGATGGGAAGGAATACACCCAGGCGCTTCTGGTGGAGAACGACCCGAAGGCCGATCCGAAGGCGATCATCGCTTTCGACCTGAAGGTGCCCGGGATGGAAGAGGACGACGATGAGGATGAGATCGTCCCGTTCATCCCAAAGAGCAAGGATTGAGGGGAGCTTCCGCCCACGCGTGGGCAGAAAGATCGCTTACTGCTCTGAGAGCGGCCGAAGAGCCGCTTACGCAGTAAACGGTCTTTCCGCCCACACGTGGGCGGCCTGTCGAGTGGTTCGGTGGCGTTTGTTGAAGGTTGTCAGTGGTGTCAGTAATCCAACAAAATTCCGAGTGCGAATTCTCGGCGGCACAAGGCGTTTTCGTCCCGTTTACGCATTCAAATACCAGTCGCTGTCACAAATTCAAACCTTTGCTTCCAAGATAAAATATATTACTTGAATGTATTTTATCTTGACTATGTGAAAATTAGATTGTTTTGGCGTTCCTTATTCACTTCAGGTGCTTGAACTCGTCGTGGTTGTCCCGGATGTACTTAGCGAGAATGGTGGCGATGTCTTTGCTCTCATCGAAAAACTTCCAATCGATCACCCGTCGCTTGGCCGCGCTCACCGTCTGGTATACTTTCAATCGTTTTTCGATGTTCGGCGGCAACTTCGAGCCAGGGAACAACGCAAGTGCTTCCTCAATGGCCTCGGCACATTTCGTCGCCTTGATAGCCTTGTAAGCCGCCAGGGTTTTGGCAAATCCTGGATCGCCTTTGAAGTCGCCCTCGAACAGGTACTGGAAGCCGCCGTTGTCGATGATGCCGGAGGCATGCCAGATCAGGATGATGACCTGGTCCTCCTCCTTGCACCCGGATAGGTCGAAGTCTTCGTTGTAGTGCTTTAGTATTAGCTCGAACAGTTCGCTGCAAAGCTTAGAGTCGTCCTCGGTCTTGAGCACATTCTCGACATTTTTAGACATGCTAACTCTCTTGAATACGTATGTATAAATAACCGACCCGATGTATCGTAGGCTCCGCATTCCCGTTTTTCAAAGTTCCCGCCGGGGCGATCAACTTTAACCTTTGGATCGCGGGGGTGTTGACGAAGGTAACGT
>DASZJS010000357.1:0-7014 GCA_035947935.1 Gemmata sp.
GTTGGGAAGCCAGTTGTTCGCATCGAAAATGCGGAAGATGTCCATTCCCGCTTTCGCCGCCTGACGCACGAATTCCTCAACGACGTTGTCCGGGTAGTTCGAGTATCCGACAGCGTTTGCAGCCCGAAGCAACATTTGAAACAAGATGTTGGGGATGCGATCCCGAAGTTGTGCGAGACGATCCCATGGCGACTCCTTGAGGAATCGCATGGACGTATCGAATGTCGCCCCGCCCCACATCTCGAGCGAGAAGAGATCCGCATGCGTACTCGCGTATCGATCGGCGATCGCGAGCATATCGTGCGTACGCATTCGCGTTGCGAGAAGCGATTGGTGCGCATCCCGCATTGTGGTATCGGTCACGAAAAGTTGCTTCGCCTCGCGGACCCATGCGGCGAATTTCCCTGCACCCAGTTCCTTGAACTTGTTCCGCGTGCCACGCGGAAGATCTTCAGCCTTGATCGGGACTCGATGTGGTGCCGCTGCGATCGCTGTCGCATCCAACAGCTTCCCGCTCTCGCCCTCTTTCCCCCGGATTTCGGGATGCCCATTGATAATCACATCGGCGATATATGCCAGGAGTTTTGTCGCACGGTCGCGTCGGCTCATCAAGCGAAACAGTTCCGGCGACTCATCGAGGAACCGGGTGGTCACCTCACCAGCCAGAAACTTGGGGTGCGTTATCAGGTTCAGAAGAAACGGGATGTTTGTCTTTACGCCGCGGACGCGAAATTCCTGTAAACACCGCTCCATCCGGTTCGCAGCATCGGGAAATCGCAACCCGCTCGCAGTCACCTTCACCAACAACGAGTCGTAAAAGGGCGTGATGACCGCACCACCAAAAGCACTTCCCGCATCCAATCGGATGCCGGGGCCGCCACTCGAACGGTAGGCGCTCAATCGACCGTAATCGGGTACGAAGCCATTAGCCGGATCTTCGGTGGTGACTCGACACTGGATCGCAAATCCACGCGTCGAGATCGCGGATTGCTTCAGTCCAACCGCATCGTCACCCAATTCATGTCCGGCTGCAATCAAGATCTGGGATCGGACGATATCGAATCCCGTTACCTGTTCCGTAACGGTGTGTTCCACCTGGATGCGTGGATTCACCTCAATGAAATAAAACGCCTTGCTCTCCGTGTCGTACAGGAACTCGACTGTACTGGCGTTGTCGATACCGCATTCCTTTCCGACAGCCACAGCGGCATCGAGAATGCCTTGCCGAACATCATTCGGAAGTTGGGGTGCTGGAGCCAGTTCGACGACTTTCTGATGCCGGCGTTGGATCGAGCAATCGCGCTCAAACAGGTGAACCAAACCGCCGAATTTGTCTCCAATCAATTGCACTTCAATATGCTTGGCGCGCTGCACGAACTTTTCGAGGAACACATCGGAAATTCCAAACGCACTTCCAGCCTCGCGGCGAGCAGACTCGATCCCCTCTTCCAGCTTGTCGGGTGAATTCACAACCCGCATTCCACGCCCACCACCACCCATCGAAGCCTTGATGATGATTGGATAGCCGAGCTTCGCAGCCAGAGATTTCGCTTCCTCAATGGAGGAGACAGGTGCATCGCTGCCAGAAAGAATCGGGACACCTGCTCGTTTGGCGATGCCTCTTGCCGAGACTTTATCCCCGAGTTGCTCAAGAACTTCCGGACGTGGTCCCACGAACGCGATGCCAGCTTCCCCACACGCTCGAGCGAATGCCGCATTCTCGGACAAAAACCCGTATCCCGGGTGAATCGCCTCGACTCCAACATCGCGAGCCAACTGGATGATGCCCGGGATATCCAAGTAGGCTCTGATCGGCTCCCCGGCCTTCCCAATGCTGTAGGCTTGATCGGCTTTGAAGCGGTGCAGCGCAAACCGATCCTCGTGCGAATAGATAGCGACGGTCTGGATTCCCAGTTCGTGGGCCGACCGAAACACGCGGATCGCAATCTCGCTCCGGTTTGCTACGAGAAGTTTCTTAAACGGGGGTTGAGAAACATCCGACATGGACAACGAACCCTCGGAGTTCGGGTGACCCGGCTTTGATAGGAATTTCACATTCTTCCAACCAGAAGACGACCGATGAGTTGACCCGACTGCAGTCTCTGGATGAGAGTGAATCCCTCTCATTCGCGAGAGAGTCAAAACCAACAAACGAAGCAAGGCTCCCCCCGTTGGGAAGAGCCTTGCTCAGTCATCCGTGTTGCGCGGTCGAGAGAGGAGTTGACGACCGCTTCCTCACTTTTCGATCACCTTCGCAGTCACGGGGATGATGATCTTTGGCTGCTCTTTGTTGTCCGTGAAGATCTCGACCGTCCGGGTAAAGCCACCAAGAGCTTTCGGATTCGCGGCAAGAATGATCGTGTGGGTCTGGCTCGCATCGGCCTTCTCGATGACCACTTTCAATTGCTCATCCACCCCCTTCACATCGAGAATCTTGAACGGAGTTCCACTCTGGAGTGTGAGCTTTTTCTCTGAGGCGATTCCCATCGGGAGGTTCCCAAAGGCAATACTTTCCGGATTGGCGGCAACCGGGGTTACGATGTTCACGTTCACAGGAATACGGAGCTTGGCGACAGCGGCATTGGAGGTTTTAAGATTGATATCCGAAGTCCAATTCCCTGCCGGGCATTCCTTATCGAGGATCGCGGTCACTTCGTAGGTCACGAAGCTGCCGCTCCGCGATTCCTCCTTGAGTTCCGCCTTAACATAGGCACCAGTACTCGTTGCCTCCGTGATGCGCCAGTTCGGGTCGCTCATGAATGTGACCTTTGTGGTCGCCTTTCGAGACTGCCCCTTAATGACCGTGCCGATGTCAAGTGTATCAGGGGACATCATCAGATCATCGCGGGCCACCGTTTGCACGCGGAGTGTGACTTCCTCTTGAGTTGGGGCCAGGAAGGGCACATAAACGAGAACCGACTTGGTAACATTCGGAGTCGGAATTCGCCGGGTGTCCATGTAAGCGATCACAGCGGCGCTCTCGCCGGGAGCGAGAGTATTTTTGCTCAAGGCTGCGGCTGTGCATCCACAGGACACTCGCGGTGTCCCCAGACTCATCGTCTGGTTGGTCGTGTTGGTGAATCGGAAGTAATGGACCAGAACGGTGCCCTTCGGAGTGGTCCCGAAGTCCATTACTTTCTCGGAAAACAAATCGCTCGGATTTCCTGCCCAGGCAGACATCGCAGTTGTAAGCATTCCTGCCAAAGCAAGCAGCAAACGGTTCATGGCCTCAATCCCCCCTGTTCATGACCCAACTGCCTTCCCCCAGAACGCAGCAGGGTCACTAACCGATTTCGTATCAGATTCCAATGGAGAGCTTCATCAGCAATTCGCAACCAAATCCAGTTACATCTCAGTGTCGTGGCAGCACGATCGGAACCACCGATGCACTCGATATCTCCGGTCGGCTCATTAGCACCTCTGACCCCACACGATCCGGTTTACTTTACCGTCGAGCGAGAACGGCAACGATCACCTGTCTAGCCCCTGCTTCCCGAAGTGTTCGGGCTGCTTCGCCTGCCGTACTTCCCGTCGTGAGGACATCATCCACAAGCAATACTGCCCTATCCGCAAGACTTGCACGGCGTTTTATCCGGAACGCTCCGCGAACATTCTCTTTTCGGGCCGCTGCTGACGGTTGTATCTGTTGGGGGGTATGGCGAACCCTCATCAAGAGGTTTGGGGCGAACTCCACAGCCAACCCCCCAGCCAGCTCTTTTCCAAGCGCGGCTGACTGGTTATACCCGCGTGCCAATCTCCGTCGCCAGTGAAGGGGAACTGGCACGACGAGGTCGAAACCTGTTGTCGTCAATCGCTCCGACACTCTTTCCCTTAAGACACGACCAAGCATCTCCGCCAATCCTTCACCAGAGCCGGACTTGATTCGCAAGACAGCATCCCGGAGTCTTCCCTGATAAGAACCAAGGCGAATCGCGCGATCAAACCCGAGTGATTCACCGCGACACACACTGCACCCACGCGAAACGTCCGTGTGCGGCCCAACTGTCATCGCACAACGCGGACAGGCGCGGTCATCATTGGGCGACACTTCTCGAAGACAATCAGTGCACAGACCATGCCGAAACTTGGTGCAATCGACTTCCGCAGCATCGCAGATCAGGCAGGCGTTTGGGAAAATAAGTTGAGCGATGCCGCGTACGAGTTCGCGCAGGCCGCGCAGCCTCATGAGTCGGATCCTTCCACGCCACATAATCGAATGGTGATAACCTGAAGGTACCTGACAGTTACAACGAAAGCAAGAGGTTGGTTCGGTAATTCGATGGGCAATCTCTGTCCTCGGCTCAATCGTCTTGAAGAGTATCGCCCCTAATCGACGAGGCCCACCAATGCTGACCGCCTTCCTACTCCTCGCTACGACTTTCTCCGCGGCGGCTGACAAGCCGACACCACCTGTGTTCAAGCTCACCAGCGCGACCGAAAAAGATGGGTTCGTTACTCTCACATTTGAGGTGACTAATCCAAACCTCACGCCGCTACCCTACCTGGGATACACGTCGGACTCGTTCGACCCGAAGATCCCTGATGGAACCATCGTCCCTCTACACAAAGTCGGGTTGCTCCAGGGCAAGGAGTGGAAGGAGCACAAATTGGGGTGGTGCGGGACAGGGATAGGTCCGGTCACTATCCCGGCCAATGGAAAGGTCACGTTCGCAGCCCACGTCCCGATTGGTGAGTGGGTGGAGATCCGGGTTGGGCTGGTTTGGTTCGTTTCAGCCGATGAGAAAGATCCGCAGACGGCCTGGACCAGTGCAATCGACCGAAAAGATGTTAAGAAAGAGAAGTAACAAGCGCAAAAAGCGGGCCGATTGCAAATTGCCGACAAGGTCGAACTCAAACGATTGAGTGAGTTGGCGAAGACTCCGAGACACTGGTACGACTCGCCCTTGCCTAGTCGATTGACAACACCCAGATCAAAGCGGTTATCATTGGTATCGATATCGGGTGCCGGTCCGCGACGGCCGCGGGCCGAGGTCTGCCTGGTTAACATCGGAGAGGTGCAACAATGATCGAGAGCGACAACCTTCGCTATACGAAGATGGCACTCAACAATGGATCCGGTGCTATCCCCACCCTCGGGTTTGGCACACTGATTCCCGACCCTGCGGCGACCAGAACCGCGACCAAGGCAGCGCTGGAGGCAGGATTTCGACAGCTCGACGCTTCCGAACGCTACCGAAATGAAAAGGAGGTCGGCGAAGCGATCCAGGAGGTGTTCAAGGCGGGGAAGATCAAGCGGGAGGAAGTGTTTATCGCCACGAAGCTCTGGAATAACAACCATCGTCCTGAACGCGTCAAGCCGGCCTTCGAGGCCAGTCTCAAGAAACTTCAACTCGACTACGTCGATCTCTATCTCATCCACACCCCCTTTGCCTTCCAACCTGGAGACGAGCAAGACCCGAGAGATGCGAACGGCAATGTGATTTATGACAAAGGGGTAACGCTGCTGGAAACATGGAGGGCGTTGGAGTCTCTGGTGGACGAGGGCAAGTGCAAGGCCATCGGATTATCCGATGTCAGCCTGGACCAGACGAAAGAGATCTTTGAAGCGGGGAGGATCAAGCCCACGGTTGTTCACGTCGAATCGCATCCGTATCTCCCGCAATGGGAACTTTTGGACTATTGCAGAACGAATGGCATCGTGCTGCAAGCGTTCGCCGCGCTAGGGCATAGCAGCGAGCCCAAGTTGCTGGAAGATCCTATCATCACAGCTATCGCCAAGCGAGTCAATAAAACCCCCGCGCAAGTCTTGCTCGCCTGGGCTATCCAGCGCGGAACGGCCCTCCTGACCACCTCGAAGACCCCCAGCCGGATTAAGGAGAACTTTGAAGTCTCCACCCTTCCTGAAGAAGCCGTGCGGGAGATTAGCGAAGGAATCAAGTCGCGGGTCAGGTTTAATGCCGTTGTAGAGACCGGCATTCCCGGTTTCATTCCGAGAAGAAAGGGAGGTTGAGACGGCAATCGCTCCAAGGGGGGATTTCCTTTGCGACCTGGCATTGTGGCGGTTTGTCTTTCCTGACTATGAGTTGTACGACCACACTGCGAAACGTATCGAGTTTTGCACTCGCTAGCGGTACTCACACCCGATCCATCGCCCATTCGCCTCGGACATCGCAGCCCTTGCTCGCCAATCTAGGCTGAACGCAGGGACAGAAGATCGTGTTCTACTGCCCTTTGCAAAGTAAAAACAAAGCGAGTTGGTTCGCCATCTTTCGGCTCAAACCGTAGTTCCCCACCATTCTGGCGGACAAGTTGCCAGGCAGTCGGCAGACCGAGACCACGCCCGCGACCTGCCGATCGACCGCAAAAGAAGGGATCGAATGCATGTTCTGCAGCCTCTGAACTCAAACCAGGGCCACTATCCTGCACGACGACAGTAAGAGAGCCTTCCTCGGGTGCTGCGCACGAGACTCGCACCCAGCCGCCGGAGGGTGCTGCTTCGACGCCATTGCGGATAACCGATGCAAGAGCATGGCGGAGTTGCGTCACATCCCCCTCGACCCACAACCCGGCAAAGACCCCCTCAAGCTCAAGACGAACCTCTCGTTCGATCGCCAACGCGGTCAAATCATCGCGCGCACTTAGTAGAAGATCCCCAAGCGGGACTGTCCGAGAGCTTGGTCGAGGCGGGCGGGCGAACTGCATCAGATCGCGAAGGATGCCAGCAATACGATTCGCTTGCCGGACAATCGCCCGCAATGCCTCAGCGCGTTCCAGGTCGGGCTCGGTTCGGAGCAACCGCTGTGCATTCCCCGAGATCACTGCCAGTGGATTATTAATCTCGTGCCCAGCCCCAGCCGCGAGTTCCGCAAGGGCATCGAGCTTCGCTGCCCGCAACCGTTCGCCGACAAGCTCTCCAACCTCAGCCAGCGCAGTGTGGAGACTATCGATGCGGTCTTCGAGTCGGACCACCAAGGCTGGCCCATTCCGTCGGCGACTCTCGCCAGCCATCCGCAACAGATCCCGAACCAGTGGGACACGGTGAGGGTTGGGGTC